>JADLBG010000278.1 GCA_020847895.1 Bryobacterales bacterium | reverse complement strand
GTTATGGCCTCTGGGTCTACAACCCTCGCGCCTACCCCTCCACGGCAGCCGGCAATGTCTACCTCAATGGAGCCCTGCCCTACATGTCCGAATCGAATCCCCTCCATCTCAATAACGTGCCGGATCCTGGGATCGAGGAGACGGGAAACGAAGTCCACCTCCGATTCCCAATCGATCCCGCCCTTCGCAACGCCGCCACCCAACTCGTTACCTCCGCCCTCCTCGGCACAACCGTCATCGCGGAAACCGGCTATACCGAGCCCGGCGGCAAACCGCTGTCAATCAACAAGGACTACTTCGGAAAACCCCGAGACACAGCAAAACCCTTCCCGGGACCGTTCGCCTCCAGCACTGATGCAAGAATCCGCGTCTGGTGAAAACCCCTAAACCTAAACTAAGCCCCACAAGAATGGAACAGTCCTCCAGACAGTTGGCCTTGGTCAATTGCGTTTCGATCAGAACGACAGGCCAGGAGGCTTCATATCTTAAACCGCCGTTTCCCATCGCCCCTTCCCCGCCCCGTTCAGCTTCTCCGGATTCACCACCAGGTACACCGCTCCCACCAATTCCCCGCTCATCTCGACTTGCATCACGAACGAAGGCCGCCCCTCGATCTCCCCCACCAAGGCCACCTCTCTATTCACACGTGCCAGCCTCACGCTGGTGCCCGCTGGAACTTTCGAAGAAACTCCTGCAAAGAACCGCGCAATCGCATTCGCCCCGTGAATCGGATTGATCGCTGCCCTCGCCTTCCCGCCGCCGTCGCTGTACAACACCGCATCCCGCGCCAGCATCCCCATCAGGCCATCCACATCCCCCTTCGCGCACGCCTGCAAAAAAGCATCCAACAACCGCCTCTGCTGCTCCGCCGGAGCCCGAAACCTCACCCGCTTCGCCTCCACCTGCTCCCGGGCGCGCCGCAACAACTGCCGGCAATTCGCTTCCGTCGTCTCCAGAATGGCCGCAATTTCCGCGTAATCCTCCTCGAACACCTCCCGCAGCAGGAACACCGCTCGTTCCCTAGCGGACAGCGATTGCATCACCACCTGAAATGCGTACGTCACGCTCTCTTTGTCAGCCGGCGGCGCATCCAACTGCGCCGGTTCCGGAAGCCACGGCCCCACATACGTCTCCCGCCGCACGCGCGCCGATCGCAGATGGTCCAGGCAAAGACGCGTCACCACTGCCATCAGCCACGCCTTGGGAGTTTTCACCTCTTCCCGCGCCCCGGCCCAGCGCAGATACGCCTCCTGCACCATATCCTCGGCCTCGGCCACCGTACCCAACATCCGGTACGCCAGGCCGAATAACTCCCTCCGGTGCTGCTCGAACTCAGCGCCTCTTTCCATTCATTGACGATTGTACAGGCAGCGCACAGTATGCCCCCGCGCTGAATCCTTGCGCCTCCAGCCCCAGTGCATGATTGAACCGCGCCCGGTAGTTCTCCCACGCGATCACCGATGTCAATTCCACCATCTGCCGTTCGCTGAAGTGTCTCCGCAGTTGCGCGAACAGCTCATCGCTCACTTCCACCGGGGTCTCCGTCATCCGCCGCGCATACCGGATCACCAGCCGCTCCACTTCGTTGAACGCGCTGCTCGTTTCATAATCGTCCAACTCCATGATTTGCCGCTCACTTACGCCCTGTTGCCTGCCCACGGCAGACCCGATATCGATTCACCACGGGCATCCCACTCCCCGCCCCGACGCCGACGAGGCGAGCGCCTTCAGTTTCCCTGCCACACTGTTCATCCCGCTCTGCGCGGACTCCATCTGCCCCACACCCCACAGCAATCGCCCCTGATGCGCCGTCACCTTCACCGGCTCGGGTACTTCCTTCTTCCCCGTCATTTTCCCCGTCACCGCCCGCGCCATCTCATAAATCAGCCGCAGCCAGATTCCGCCTTCCCGCCCGGAAACTCGTGTCATTAACTGTCCTCCACAACCTGAGACGGAGAACTCCCCTCCCCTGTGACAGGTTTCTTCACCCCAGAAAGCGCAGCAACTCCTGACTCAGCGTGTTCAGGCTGTTCGTAATGCGGTCCGTCTCCACGTTCACCAGCGCATAGCGCTCCGTCAACGCATCCCCCGAATGCGCCAGCGCGTAGTGATCCTCGCGCAAATCCGGCAACCCCTCCGCCGTCAAAGGCGATCCCCGCAGCGCCGCCCCCAGGTAGTACAACGTCAACTCCACGTGGTCCGCAAACGGCCGGAAAGCCTCCCGCGCCGGAACCGGATGGCTGCTCGCCAGCCCCGCCTCCAGCGCCATCATCGCGTGCACCATCCGGTGCGAACTCGCCATCATCGCGTTCAGCGAAGCCATTGTCTTCACCCTCGTCCCCGGCTCCGCGCTCAATCGCTCGAGCGACGCCTCCATGTTCGATCGCGCCAGCCTCCCTGCCAGCCTCGCCCGGTCCAATTCATGGCGGAAACCTGCCCGCGGCTTCACATAGCTCTCCCGCACCAGCCGGAAATACTCCCGGTAGGAGTCCAGCATCTTCGCCATCATCTCCCGTACCTGCGTCCGCTCCCACGTCGGCCATAGCCAATAGGCAAGCACCGCCACCACCCCGCCCACCGCCGTGTTCCATGCCCGCGCCGCCATCACTTCCCCCGGCGAAACGCCCGTCATCGCAATCAGCAGCACCACAAACGCCGTCACCCCTGTCACGAAGATCCCGTAATTTGCCGCCCCCACGCTGCGCAACAAAAACATCAACGCCGCAATCAGCATCACCTGTACCCAGGCCGTCGAAGGAGCCAAATGAAACAACCCTGTCGCCACTACCAGCCCCACGAACGTCCCCACCAATCGCAGCAGTCCGCGGCTGAACGTCGCCGTGAAATCCGGCTTCAAGACAATCGCAATCGTCATCGGCACCCAGTACGACCGGTCCAGTTCAATCCCTCTCCCCAGCGCCGTGCCCGCCGCCACACACACCGCCAATCGGACCGCATGGCGGCTCGCCGCCGATTTGAGGCTCAGGTTCGCCCGCAGCGTCGCCACCGTTCCTCCTAACCTCAGCCGCCACGGCCGCCTCGATTCCTTCCTCGCAAACGCCTCCATCCCCGCCGGTGTCGCGTACGCCGTCATGTCCACCGCCGAGCGCAACTGCCCGGAAAGCGCATCCATTTGTGACCTCGCATCGGAAAGCATCGCTGCCGTCGAAGCCTCCTGAAGGGATGCCCTCGTCCGCAGCGCCTCACTCATCCGCTGTAACTCCCGCAGTTCCGACGGCGCAGCCTCCACGGGCGCTCCACCCCTCAGCGACTCTCCAATCGCCCCCAGTAAGGTGGCAGTCGCCTCAAAGAAGCGCTCCAATATCTCCAGTTCCTCCGAACCCGGCCGCTCCCGCTCCAGCCTCGCCCGCAACCGGCCCAGAGCCACCATCCCCAGCCGCATCCGTTCCCCCTGATTGAGCAGGCTTCGATAGCGCTCCGCCTCCACCGAGTAATCATGTGCCAGCGCCGCCATCTCCTCCTGCGCGTGCGTGCTCTGCGCGCTCGCCGGCGGAGCTTCCGACGCCCTCACCCGCGCCGCCGCCACCCGCGACATCTCGTCATACAACACCCCCAGCGCCTTCCGCTCCGGCCCGTACCGCCGCAGCGGCCAGAACGCCAGCGCCAGGCCTGTTTGAAAAACCCCGCCCGCCACCGCCAGAAATCCCGAAACTGCCGCGTGCTCCACCGGCAGCGCATTCGCCTGATACACGATCAACGTCACCAGGCTGATCACGCCCACATCCGCCGCCGCCGCGCTCAGCGCCACCATCATCCCCGCCGCGAACGCCAGCAAACCCGCCGTCACCGCCGCAATCCAATCGCTGTGCCCGCTCAATCCCCCCGCAAACACCGCCGTCCCCACCATCACGCTCGCCGCCAGCATCCGCGCCGCCCGCTGCCGGTACGGTCCGTGACTGTCCGTGAACGATACGTTCAGCGCCCCCGTCGCCACCGCGATCCCCAAAGGCGCCGCGCCGGACAGAACACCCGCCGCCAGCGGCAGACCCACACCCAGCGCGCTCCGCAGCGCCAGCCACGGCGTTATCCTGTCCGGCTGGTACCGCACAATGCTTTGCCAGAATGCCGTCCGGAAATCCGGTTGTTGCCGCTCCTCCACGCTCTAGTATTGATACCAGTCCGAATGCGCCGACCACCCGTTACAGGAGTGGCACTGCGTCGTCGTCCACTGGTGCAGGCACGATGGACAGATACCCCCCGTATCGAATGTGTGCCACGCATGCCCGCACGCGCAGTCCCACAAGTCCGCCGGCGTCGGCCTCCACTCGCACAGCGGGCAGCGGATCTTCGGCCCCGTCAGCCCCGTCGTCCTTTGCGGCCTTCTTTCCCGCGCTCGCCTCGGCGGCCTGCTCGTTGTCTTCGTGATTCTCATGCGAACGCCTCCCGTAGCACTGTGAGGCTCTTCGGCACCGCCGAAGAGGCTTCTTCGTTGCCTTCCATCTCGAGCGAGACCCACCCTTGATATCCCGCCCCGCGTATGATCCCCGCGATCTTTCTGTAATCCAGATCCAGCGTGTACCACACGCCCCCACCGTAATACGTCTTCGCCTGAATGATCGTCGCGTGCGGCGCCAGCTTCCTCAGCCCTTCATACGGATCGCCCGGAAAATTCCCCGTGTCCATGTTGATTCCCAGCCACGGCGAATTCACCGCCTTGTGGATCTCGAGCAGCGTGTCGATGTTCGTCGTCAACCCCCAGTGGTTCTCCAGCGCCAGCATCACTCCCGCCCTCTCCGCCGCGGGCATGCACTGTTGAATCGAATCAATACACCAGTTGATCGCGTCCTTCTCCTGGAATCCCGCAAGCGGCGGTTCGTTCCCCTTCACCTTCATCAAATCGTCGAACGAGCGCACCGTCTTCCATCTGCCCGAATTCAGCCGCACGCATGGAATCCCCATCTGGTTCGCCATCTCGATGCAGTGCACCGTGTGATCGATATTTCGCTTCCGGTCCTCAGCCTTCGGCCAGACGAAATCCTGATGAATCGACAACATCGGCATTGCCAGGCTGTGCCGGAACGCCAGTTGCTTCAGCTTGTTCAGGTACGCCGTATCCTCGCTTGTCATCTGCCTGTGCAGGATCTCCACCCCGTCAAAACCCAGCCGCGCCGCATCCTCTATCACCGTCTCCACCGGATCCGGAGCCCCTTTGAAGTGCCAGTACGAATACGTCGAGACCGCCAACCGGATGCGGCCCTTGGAAACTGTTTGCGTTCTTCCGGCGGGTGGAGATGCCAGCCCCAGCGCCGCCGACCCCAATAACTGCCTGCGGTTCAGTCTCATTCCAGCGATTGTATCAGCCGCTGCCTCCCTTTGGAATATTATTAGATATACTTATTTTATAGCGGTTTCTTTTTTTGCTGGACTTATATCGCGCGCCCCGCTATACTACAAAAACTACCTCTTGAGGGAATCGCCCTTGTTGCTTCCTTCCCTCTCATCAACGGCTCGCATCACGCCGCATCCCAACGGCGCCCGGCTCGTTTAACGTCTCAGGAACTGTCGAGGTGTATCCAATGTTGCACGAGAATCTCACTCGCGGCCTACCCCAACAGCAGGGCTTGTATAACCCCGCTCATGAAAAAGATGCCTGTGGCATGGGCTTTGTCGCCAACCTCAAGGGCGTCCCCTCCCACGACATCATCCAGAGGGGTATTCAGATCCTCATCAACCTCACCCATCGCGGCGCCTGCGGCTGCGACCCGCGCACCGGCGACGGCGCCGGCATCACCATTCAAATCCCCCACAAGTTCTTTCTCAAGGAGTCCGCCAGACTCGGCTTCACTCTTCCCGCCCAGGGAGAGTACGGCGTGGGAATGGTCTTCCTCCCCGTCGAATCAAACTCCCGTCTCCGCTGCGAAGGCATTCTCGAACGCATTGCCCGCGAGGAAGACCTCGAAGTTCTCGGCTGGCGCGATACCCCCGTCAACTCCAACGCCATCGGTCGCCTCGCGCGCTCTTCCCAGCCCTACATCGAGCAGGTCTTCATCGCTTCCCCCTCCGGCATGACCCAGGATCAACTCGAGCGCAAGCTCTACGTCCTCCGCAAGCGCGCCGAAGTGGAAATCTCCTCCCTCGAAGACCTCAAGGAACACGACTTCTTTTTCATCCCCTCCATGTCGACGAAGACCATCGTCTACAAAGGACTCCTGCTCGCACCCCAGATCTCCCAGTTCTACGGCGAACTCAATGACCCCGACCTCATGAGCGCCGTCTGCATGGTCCACCAGCGTTTCTCCACCAACACCTTCCCCACCTGGCAGCTCGCCCACCCCTTCCGCTACATCTGCCACAACGGCGAAATCAACACCGTCCAGGGCAACGTCAACTGGATGAAAGCGCGCGAAACGATACTCTCGAGCCCGCTCTTCGGCGACGACCTCAAAAAGCTTTTTCCCATCTGCGTCCCCGGCGGTTCGGACTCCGCGAAGGCTGACAACGCCGTCGAGATGCTTCACCTCGGCGGCCGCGAACTCCCCCACGTGATGGCCATGCTCATCCCGGAAGCCTGGGATAGCGACACCGCCATGCCCGCCGAAAAACGCGCCTTCTACGAATACCACGCCTCCCTCATGGAGCCTTGGGATGGCCCCGCGGCCATCGCCTTCACTGACGGCCGCATCGTCGGAGCCACCCTCGACCGCAACGGCCTCCGCCCCGCGCGCTACCTCGTCACCCACGACGACCTGCTTATCATGGCTTCCGAAACCGGCGTCCTTCCCGTCAAACCTGAAAACGTCAAGTTCAAGGGCCGCCTCCAACCCGGCAGAATGCTCCTCGCTGACCTCGCCGAAGGCCGCATCGTCCCCGACGAGGAGATCAAGTCCAAACTTTCCTCCCGGCAGCCCTATGCCGAGTGGATCAAGAAAAACCAGATCACCCTCGATCACCTCCCCGCCCCGCAGCGCTGGCACCCCACCGACTACGACACTATCCTCGAACGTCAGCGCTGCTTCGGCTACACCGATGAGGACCTCCGCCTCATCATCGCCGCCATGGCTGCCAAGGGCGAAGAGCCCATCGGCTCCATGGGCACCGATACCCCCCTCGCCTGTCTGTCGGACAAACCTCAGATCCTGTTCCATTACTTCAAGCAGCTCTTCGCCCAGGTCACCAATCCCGCCATCGACCCCATCCGCGAAGAGCTGGTGATGTCGCTCACCTCCTACATCGGCACCGAACGCAACATCCTCGATGAGACTCCCGAGCACAGCCATACCCTGAAGCTCGAACAGCCTATCCTCACCAACTACGACCTCGAAAAACTCCGCCGCGTCTCCTGGGGCGATCTACTCTCCGCCACTCTTCATGCGGCCTTTCTCGCCGAAGGCGGCGAAAAGGAACTCGAGCGCGCTCTCGGGCTCCTGTGCCGCCGCGCCTCCCGCGCCATCAAGGACGGCT
>JADLBG010000277.1 GCA_020847895.1 Bryobacterales bacterium | reverse complement strand
GTCTTCCTAGCGGCTTCGAATTATACCAACCCCTCGCTCATCATGGACCCGAAGGGAGAGTCTCTGGCGGTGGCTACCGAGCAGGGGAGCGCGGCCGTGGCCACGGTTGATCTGAACCGGCGTTACGATTGGGGCGGCCTCGGAAACATGCGCGGCAGGATCGTGCGGGAGATGCACGCCGAAATTCCCCTGATCCGTCCGGGATTCATCCATTGACCGGGCGGCGCCGGAGCGCGGCGCCGCCTCGCATCGGGCTCAGCGACTGCGAACGAAGCGGTGCACGCCCGTAGGGTCGTCCGAGGCAAATGGAGGCGGTTCGGGCCTCGGCCGGCCAGCCATCATACGTTCGATGCGCGGCGCCGCGAATGCCATATCGGTGATGTAGCTGCGGCGAGCAGCCGTCACCCAGCCGTTTCGCTGAAGGACGTCGAGGATCTGCTCGCCGGCCAGGGAATCGGACGCCTGCACGTTGCGGATCGGGCGCATGGCATCCGCGCCACCGATGGCCCTGGTGAATGCCGTGGTGGTAACGTCGCTGATCCAGTGAGCAATGCCGCTTTCCCGCCAGGCTTCCGCCGCCAGGGCATCGACGGTGGCGGCAGGGAGATACATGAGGACCCCTTCGGTGATCATGAGCGCGGGCGATTGGCCCGCGGCCTGGTACATCGCGGCCCGCTGATCGCGGTGGTTGAGGTCCGCGCACAGACGCTCGCGGCGGCAGCGCGGAATCTCCCCGGCCATGAGTTGATCCTTATAGTCGAGCATTTCGGGGAAATCGACTTCGATCCAATGAAGATCGGGCGGGAGTTCGAGACGCCACGGCCGGGTGTCGAGTCCGCATCCCACGGAGAGGATGGTCGCAACGGGCTCCGATGCCAGCGCCTCGAGCAGGAGTTCATCGAGGAACCTGCCGCGGACGCCGAGCCCGAAGCGCATCATTTCCGGGTGCGGCAGCGCACGCAGGATGGCCATGCCGCGCTCGCCGGCCAGGCGCGCGGCGAAAGGATCGTGGACAAATCCGTCATCGCTTTCCGTTTCGAGCGCGCGGCATGCGGCCACCATCAGGGCGGTGTCGCTGACGTGGTTGATTTCACCGTGGGAGGTGGACATCGCTCTATTATCCTTGTCGCGGGGTAGGGTTAATAGTGGCCGGGGAGGTTTTGATGGTGCAGTCGAGTTGGGGATAGGGATTGACAAAGGGGCACTGCTTCAGCTAAGAGTGAATTACTGAATTACGAACATGGGAAGCAGTAACCGCCGATTCAAGACCGCTATCTACGAGCAGTTCGCACGCATCGGCAAGGCGATCTCGAACCCCAGCCGGCTGGAACTGCTTGACCTGCTCTGCCAAGGTCCCCGGACCGTGGAAGCGCTGGCCAGGGAAGCCGGTCTGGGTCTTGCCAACACTTCGCAGCACCTGAAGGCGCTGCGCGAGGCCCGGCTTGTGGAGGCAGAGAAATCGGGGTTGTTCGTCACCTATCGGCTGGCAGACGGCCAGGTATGCCAGTTCTTTCGCACACTGCGGTCATTGGCGGAAACTCGCCTGGCCGAGGTCGGCGAGATCACGCGCCGTTTTCTGGAAGCGCGTCAGGGACTACAACCAGTGGATCGCGAGCAACTCATGATAAAAGTGCGGGAGGGCGCGGTAACGGTGTTGGACGTCCGGCCCCGGGAAGAGTACCGCGCAGGCCATCTGCCCGGCGCTTTGTCCGTTCCTCTGAAGGAATTGGAACGGCGGCTGGCGGACCTGCCCCGGGAGCGGGAGGTGGTGGCCTACTGCCGTGGTCCTTATTGCGTGCTGGCAGTGGAAGCGGTCGAGATTCTGAGGGCCCGGGGTTTCGCGGCGTTCCGGCTGGAGGAAGGCGTTGCGGACTGGCAGGCGAAGGGCTTCCCCGTCGCCGTGGGTGAGGAAGAGCGAGTGTGAGAGGGGGAAAGATGCAATCGACGATCGTGGTGCTTGGCGGCGGGATAGGAGGAATGGCGGCGGCGAACGAGGTTCGCCGGCAACTGCCCTCCGCGCATCGGGTGGTGTTGGTGGAGAAGAATGCGCAGCATGCGTTTGCGCCCTCGTTTCTGTGGTTGATGACCGGAGACCGGGAACCGGGCCAGATTCGCCGGCCCCTGGCGGGACTGCTGCGGCGAGGCGTCGAATTGGTCCAAGCGGAGGTGACCGGCATCGACACGGTCCGGCGCAAAGTGAAGATGGGAGCGGCGGAAATCGCGTACGATCAGTTGATCGTGGCGTTGGGCGCCAACCTGGCTCCCGAGGCTATGCCGGGACTGGCGGAAGCGTCGCACACGTTCTTCACGTTCGAGGGCGCCGCGCGCCTGCGGGACGCACTGAGAGGTTTCGCGGCGGGCCGCATTGCCGTAGTGGTGTCCGCCATGCCGTACAAGTGTCCCGGGGCCCCGCATGAAGGGGCGATGCTGATCGCGGATTATTTCCGGCGGCGAGGCTTATCCGGCCAGGTGGAGGTCCACCTGTTCACACCGGAGCCGCAGCCAATGCCGGTTGCGGGACCGGA
Source organism: Bryobacterales bacterium (assembly GCA_020847895.1). Lineage (GTDB taxonomy): Bacteria > Acidobacteriota > Terriglobia > Bryobacterales > Bryobacteraceae > CADEFT01. Next base: position 2,854 of record JADLBG010000277.1, on the reverse strand, counting down.
GCTTGGAGAGGCGGTGCGGGGCATGCTCGAATCGAAGGGAGTCGAATTCCACCCGCGGCACAAGCTGACGGCGGTGGACCCGACAGCGCGGGAGATGAGCTTCGAGAATGGAGCGCGAGCGGGATTCGACCTGCTGGTGGCGGTGCCGCCACACCGCGCGCCGAGGGCGGTGGTGGATGCCGGCCTGACGAACCAGGCCGGATGGGTTCCGGTCAACGCGCAGACACTGCGGACGAATCAGGACGGCATTTACGCGATTGGCGACGTGACGTCGATTCCGATTCCGGGCCGCTGGAAGCCGGATGTGCCGCTGATGTTGCCGAAGGCGGGCGTATTCGCCCACGCGCAGGCGGAGGTGGCGGCGCGGCGGGTGGTTGCGGAGGTTACCGGCCAGGCGAGCGAAGCGGCATTCCGCGGGGATGGCTACTGCATGCTGGAGGCCGGGGAGGATCTTGCGGGATTTGCCTTCGGCAACTTCTTCGCCGAGCCCGCGCCCACGGTGCAGTTGCGGCAGATCGGGAAATCCTGGCACGTGGGCAAAGTGCTCTTTGAGAAGTGGTGGCTGGCTCCTGTCGGGTTGCGGCGCTCGCTCATCGGTTGGGTGGTGAAAGCCGGCGGGAGGTTTTACGGCATACCGGTCAGCCTGTGATGGGTGAAAGGACGAGCGATTTGCATCAGGCCCGAGTCGCATTCGCCGGGCTGGCGGGGGCGGGCTATGGGGCGGCCAGCGGATAGATTGGTTCGATGTCAACAGGAACCGCAGTGAGCCTGTCGAGCGCACGGCGCATTGCCGGGGCTATCACCGCGTATTTGTCGAGCATCGCTTTGGCTTTGCCGTAGCTCCCTTCGGCTTCGAGTGTGAGAAGGTCGCCTGTGAGCTGTGTAACGGCGGCTTCGAACCTGGCTGGTTCGACGGCAAACGTTCCGTCCGCCTTCGATTCGATGCCGCCCTTCTCGACCAGGTAATTGAACTGGAGCGCGACGCCCTTGCCATGGGCCTCATTGAGGCCGAAACGAACCGACCGGAACATGCTGGCGAGGTAGGTGGTGAAGAAGCCGGCGCGCCCGGCCTGGTCGAGTTTGCCGGTCTTCATCAGGTAGTGAAGCGCCCAGAGGCCGGTGGCATCGGCCTTGGCCTCCTCGATGGCCGAGTAGAGATCCTTCAGTTCAAGCCTTACCGTGGTTTTGCGTCCGGAGACGGTGATGTTGTGCGGGCCGAGACCATGCATCAACTCATGCGCCAGCACATGGGTGAAGAAGGCGTCGAAACGGACATGGGCCTGATCGGCGGCGCCGAGCACGAGTTGGGAAATCGGCATCAGGGTCTTATCGAACTTGGCCTGCTGCACGTTCTTCAGCATGACGCGCTTGGAGCCTTTCTCTTTGATGACGCGCTCATCATTAGGGAGATTGTAGGCTGCCGTTTGGACGCCGCGGTTGCCGTCGCCCGCGGTGAAAACGACATCGATGACGCGAATGGGCGCCGCCGCGCCGAGCTTTGGATTGCGGTATTTGGGGTCGAACGGGAGGTTGTTCTCCAACTCCTGAAGATATCCGGAAAAGCGAGCGAGCTTCGCGGACTCGGCGTCGTCGCGCAGTCCAATATAAGCTTCGAAGGCCGCCTTGTAGCCGAACAACTCATCCTCATAGGTTTCGTAGGGCCCGATGGTGACATCGATGGGCGCGTCCAACTCCATCCAGGCTACATCGCTCGCGTAGTAGTCGTTCTTTTCGAAGGCATCGGCGCGCAGGGTGAGAAACTTCTTGAGGGTCGGGTTGGGGGTAAGCGCGGCGGCTTCGCGGAGGAACTTCGCCGCCGGTTCGAGAAATTCGCGATACGCCTGGTTGTAAGGAATGGCCGCAAGCGACCCATTTCCGTCGCGCCGGATCACGGTGAAGTAGCTCTGGGCCGATGCCTTTTGCGCCGGGGAGAGGCCTGCCTCCCATTTTTCGAACTCGTCTTTGGACATGCCGTCCGGATAGAATCCCGCGCCGGGCGGCTTCGGAGGAACTCCGGCGACGAAGGCCTCATTGTGATCGAGACGCGACCAGGGACCCTTGTTGATTCGGAAGTAATGATAAATTTCGCGGCCGGCGGCGCTCGTGTCAGCGGCGAGCTTTGCTTCGAGCGCCGCGTTGCCGGACCAGACTTGCCTCAGGAAGAGGGGATCGAGCAACTTCGCTGCCAGGACAATCTTATCGAGCGCCTGCCGGTCGGCCGGAGTGAGGGAACCGCCGTCGGGCGCGCCTGCCCGTATGCCCAGGACACCGATTTCCGTCGGGGCGAAACGAGCAATCCTGCGGGCGAGATCGGACATCGGAACCTCCTTCCTGGCGGCCGGTTGATTGGAGGAGCATCCCGCAAGGGTGAACAGGCAGGACGCAACGAGCGCAACACGCATGAGAACCTCCAGGTTGAAATATGTAGCTTCGCATGAATCCCTGGGGGCCGGCTATCGGGCGCCTTCGTGGGGGATGAGGCAGGCTTCCTCTACGACAGCAGCCTTATGGCATCGCTCATCGGTTGGATGCTGAAAGCCGGTGGAGAGCCCAGCCGCGCACTTCTCGACCTCGTCTTTGACACACACAAGTGTTTCACACACAAGTTTTCGCTTGCGTTCATCCTGCAAACTCTGTAAATTGCATGAGAACTCGTTCGTTAAGGAGCGGCGATGATTTTGTTCCTTCCGCGATTACTCGTTCGCCTCCTGCCGCCAATCTGCCTGACGGCAGTCCTCTCCGCTCAGACCGCCCAGATCACGGGACGCGTAGCCGACTCGAGCGGCGCCGTGATTGCGGGGGCCGTGGTGGCGATCGGCAACACGGAAACCGGCGTTCGGCGGGAAATCCGGAC
>JADLBG010000276.1 GCA_020847895.1 Bryobacterales bacterium | reverse complement strand
CCGTCAGCCATCCCCCCAGCACCGGACCCAGAATCGGAGCCACCACAATCCCCAGCCCCCAGAACCCCATCGCCTGCCCGCGCTTCTCCGGCGGAAACGCCTCCAGCAGCACCGCCTGCGACAGTGGCTGCAGCGCCCCTCCCGCCGCCCCTTGTATCACCCGGAACACAATCAACATCGGTAGCGACACCGCAAAGCCACAAAAAAACGACGCCAGCGTGAATCCCGTCACAGACATCATCAACAGACGCTTACGTCCGAAATAATTCGCCAGCCACCCCGTAATCGGCAGAATGATCGCGTTCGCCACCAGGTACGACGTCAGCGCCCACGTCGCTTCGTCAATCGTCGCCGAAAGGCTCCCCGCAATATGCGGCAGCGACACGTTCACCACCGTCGTGTCCAGCACCTCCATGAACGTGCCGAACATCACCGCGATCGCCACCAGCCACGGATTCACCTGGCGCGGCGTTTCGCTCATCGCCCAACCCCCTGCATCGCCGCCAGAATCGCCCCCGCCGCCGTCTCTTCCCCGATGCACGAACTCACCATCAGGTGGTACATGTGCGGGTCCTTCCAGTTACACCCGTAATTCAGCCGCACGTATTCATTCCGCATCCGGTCCGTCGCCCGGATCAGCTCCGCCGCGTCCACCCTCTCCCCCACCCGCTTCCTTACCCGCGCCGCCTTCTGCTCCCACGGCGCATACACGAACACATGGAACGTGTCCGCCTCGCCCTGCAATACGCACTGCCCCGCTCTCCCCACCACCACGCACTCCCCCTGCTGGTGCGCCTCGCGGATCAGGCTCGCCGCCAGCGATGCCTGTGTCTGCGCGTCAAACACGTTCGCCGCCTCCGGTGCCGCCACCCCTTCAAACCCGCCCTGCCACAGCGCCAGCCGGCTCACCCTGTGCAGCCATCCATCCACCTGCTCGTCAAACCGCCGCGCCAGTTCCGGCTCCACCCGCGCCGCCGCCGCAATCTGCATCACCAGCGCATTGTCCAGCAGCTTCCACCCCAGCCGCTCCGCCGCCAGCTTCGCGATGCTCGCTCCCCCGCTCCCGAACTCCCGCGCCACCGTCAGTACCCGGTACATATCCCCTACTTCGTGTACACCGTCGGCTCCACCGACATCCCCGGCCGCAGCACCTGCTCCGCGTCCTGCCCTTTCTCAATCAGAATCTTCACCTGAATCCGCTGCACCACCTTCACGAAATTCCCCGTCGCATTCTCCGGCGGCAGCAGGCTGAACTTCGCCCCCGTCCCCGCCGCAATGCTGTCTACATGGCCCCGGTACTTCCGCCCGCCGTAGGCGTCCACCGATACCACCGCCTTCTGCCCCGGCCGCATGTTCTCCAGTTGGTTCTCTTTGTAATTCGCCGTCACCCACACATTATCCAAATCCACCACCGCCAGCAGCGGCTGCCCCGCCTGCACCACCTGCCCCAATTCCACGTTCCGCTGGCTGATCACCCCGTCCACTGGAGCCTTCACCACCGTATGCCCCAAATCCAACTCCGCCCGCTCGAGCGCCGCCTTCATCTGCAATACCCTCGCCGATGCCGATTCCGCCCGCGCCCTCGTCGCCGCCACCTGTTGCGGCGCGCTCTCCGCCGCCCGCGCATCCGCCTCCGCCCGCGCCACCCGCGCCTTCTGCTGCTCCAGCATGCTCCGCGCCACCCGTACTCCTTCCTCCGCCTCGCGCTCCTGCGCCTTCGCCGCTTCCCACTGCGCCCTCGAGGCCGCCGCCGCCGCCGTCGCCGCATCGAACTGCTGCCGCGAAATCTCTTCCTTCTCCACCAGACCCTGGAACCGCTCCAGGTCACGCGCCGCTTTATCGGCGTTCGCCTTCGCTTCCCTCACCAGCGCCGCCCCCGTCGCCAGTTTCGCCTCCGCCGCGTCCACCTGCTTCCCCGCCGAGGCCTCACCCGCCTTCGCTTCCTCCACCCCCGCCATCGCGCCCGATAACTGGCTCGATGTCGTCGTCCTCACAATCGGCACCTCCGTGTGATTCGCATGCCGCGTCGCTTCCGCTTCCGCCACGTCAGCCTTCGCCCGGTCCACCGCCATCTGATAAGGCTGCGGATCAATCACCAGCAGCACCTCCCCCGCCTTCACCCGCTGGTTGTCCCTCACCAGCAGTTTCACCACCGTCCCCGTCACCCGCGGACTCACCGGATGAATATGCCCGTCAATCTGTGCATCGTCCGTCGATTCCTGCCCCGCTGTGAAGTGCAGGTACGCCGCCGCTCCCGCTCCCAGCAGCAGCACGAACAGCCCGAATATCAGCCACGTCTTCACCCTGCCCTTCGCCGGTTCCGCCTGTCTCTTCTCTTCCTGCTTGTCCACAGCCGCTCCCATTTACTTGCTCCCCAATAACAGCGCTCGAATCTTCGTCTCCACCCCGCCAATCGCGCGCGCCAGCGATGCCTTCGCGATGTTGTACCCGAGCAGGCTCGAAATGTAATTCTCGTTCGCCCCGGCCAGCGCTTCCTGCGCCTGCACCACTTCCAGATTGTTCGTCACTCCCGCCGCGAACCGGTCCCGCGCCTGCGTCTCCTGCTGCTTCGCCAACTCCACCGAACTCTTGCTCACCGCCACCTGGTCCGCCGCCGCCTTCACATCCAGCATCGCCGCCCGAATCTCATACGCAATCCGCCCTCGCATATCCTCCAACTGCGCCTTCTCCCGCTCGAGCGCCGCCGCCGCCTGCTCCACCTCCCCTTGTACCCGTCTCCCCTCGAACACCGGTATCTTCACTCCCACCGAAGCCGTGTATACTCCGTGCGAAGTCACCACGCTCGGCCCAATCACCCCGTAATCCCCGTTGAAATCCACCGTCGGATACCGCCCCGCCGACGCCGCCTTCTTGGCCCACTCCGCCGCCTTCACCTTCGCCGCCAGGCTCTGATAATCCATCCGCCCCGCATACGCCTGCCGCAGCGCTTCCTCGATCTCCACCGTCTCCGCCGGCGTGTCCGGCATCGCGTCCGTCAGCCGGATCGCCTGCCCGTCCGGCAGCCCGATCGCCCGCCCCAGTTGCAGCTTCTGCTTCTCATACGCGTTCCCCGCCGCAATCAGCCGCTGCTGCTGCGCCTGCAACTCCACCTGCGCCCGCAGCACGTCGATCGCCGGCACTGTCCCCGCCTTCTTGAAATCCACCGCCTGCTCATACAGCGCCTGCGACCCCGCCACCTGCGCCTTCACCGCCTCAATCCGGCTCGCCCCCGCCTGCGCCTGCAAATACAGCGCCGCCACCACCAGCGTCACCGCATCCCTCGCGTCCTTCACCTGATACTCCGCCGCCCGCGCATTCTCCGTGCTCGCCCGTGTATTGTCCACGCTCCGCAAATTCAAAATCGTCTGCGACACCACTCCCCGAAAATCGAAAATACCGAAAGGACCCACCACCGACGGCGTCCCCGGAGCCGGTTTCAACCCGAATGCCGCCAGGTTCAATTGCTCCGAGCTTTCCGAACCCTGAATGCTCACCGTGGGCAGCAGCCGGCTCAAACTCACCCTCCGCGCCCCGCGCGCCGAAGCCGCTCCCTGGTCCGTCAACACCAGCCCCAGGTTCGCCTTCAACCCCCTCTCAATCGCATCCCCCAGCGACAGCGCCAGTTCCCCTCCGCTCGCCGTCCCCCTCGGAACCGACCCCGCAAACGGATTCTGCGCCGCCGTCTCCATCCCGCTCGCCGCACCCGCCGCGCTCTCCGCGCTCTCCCCCCGCGAACGGTTCGCAAAACCCGGAATCCCCACCTGCCCCAGGCACGCGCTCCCCAGCCACAGCGCCCCTAATGTCCCCATCCACCACTGCGTCCTCATGAATTCCCTATCCCGCGCCATACGAATTCGTTCAATGTCTCCACGTCTTCCTCCACCGTCGTCCCCGACCACCCCAGCAGCCTTCGCAACATCAGTCCCCGCGTCATCTCATACAATGCCGATGCAATCGCCCCCGCCGGAGTCTTCCGGATCTCCCCGCCTTCCGCGGCCTTCTCCAGAATCGCCTCCAGCGCGTCCAATTGTTGACGGTATAGTTTTCGGAATGATTCGTTTACCGATAGCGGGTGCGTCAGGTTCCCGAACTCCGCGTGGTAAATCTTGAAAAAATCGCGGTTCCGCTCCACGTGCTCCAACCTCGTCTGAATGAACGCATGGACCTTCCCCCGGATCCCCCCCGCCGCCTCCATGTTCATTCGCGTCGCCTCCGCCAGCTCCGCCACCCCGTTCTTCAGCGCCGCCAGGTAAATCTCTTTTTTCGAGGGGAAATACAGGTAAAGCGTCCCTTTCGCCAGCCCCGCCGCCTCCGCAATCTCATCTACCGTGGCTTCGCTGAACCCTTTCTCCGCAAATACCTTGCGCGCGGCCTCCAGTATCTCCGCCGTGCGGAATTCGGAAAGGACCTCGTGTTTGGTTTTGCCGGCAAAGGCCATCGAATGACTACATAGTCAGTATACTAGACCCGTGGTCTATCCACCTGCCGCCCCTCAACCCAATCCGCCCCTCCGCGGCAAGTCCACCACCGGAACCCCCACTCCCGTCGCATCCACCATCAGCGTGCGCCAGCCCTCCGCCTGCACCCCTCGCACGCTCCGCCCCACCCGCCGCGCCACGTCCGGAATGGCCTTCCCGAGCGGCATCCGCTCCGGCGGAAGAATCCGTTCTCGCCCGCCACTCCGCCTTTCTCCTGTCCCTGCCCCGGAGTGCAGAACTCCGCTGTGAATCCCCAATGCGAACGGAAGCCAATGAATCGTGCCGTCTCCTCTCGCCGGTAACCGCGAAAGATCTTCTTCACGGCACTCTTCAGTATTGTCGTGGCGCAGGTTGCCAAATACGCCCCCGAAATAAGAAAACGCCGACTCGTGTGCTTCCGGAAATGCCTGCTGCGTGGCATGCGGATAGGCCCGGTGAAACGCTCCTCCGCTCGCCATGCTGCGCATGCGGAACGCCTGCACCTTTCGCGGTTCTTCTTCAAAATCCAAATACGCTTCCTTCCAATCCACCTGCCCTTCCTGGCCCAGGCTGTAGCTCTGCGGTACAAACGTCTCTCGCCCACCCCATCCCAGTTCCAACTTCCTCTCTCGCACACACTTCCGCACCGATGATTCCGATATGCCCACTTCTGGCATCTCGGTCACGATCCGTTCATGAATCCGGTGTGCCGTATGTCTTTGTTTGCGCGGCGCCTGGCGGTCGGTGGCCAAAATCCCGTCGATGAACGCGACTGCCGCACCCATCTTCGGGCGTTCTCTGTTCGGCTTCTTCCTCTCCCCTCGCCGCTCGCGATCGCTTCTCGCACTACCCTGCGATGCACTCCAAGCTTTTTCGCCATGCCCTTGATTGTTCCCAGTCCGCGTGATCTGCTGCCTGCCCACGAGCTAACGTTGCCGTGAACATAACATCTCCGTAGTGCCGGTGTGAAGACGTGTCCCCGTGAGTCGGGACTCGACAGGCAAGTGCCCTCGCCACAAGGATCTGAAGCCCGGGGCGGCGGGTGGATATCAGGTTCCTTCCCGCGCTTCAAACGAATACAGACGGGCATCCTGCATGGCGATGGCGAGGCGGATACGGCGGCCTTTGAGGGTGTCGAGTTTGGCGGAGTTGGGCCAGGCGGCCTGTGGGGGGCGCGTGGCGTTGTGAGTTGCGGAGAAGCCGGGGATGGGGGTGTTGTCTTCGTTGCGGATTTCGATGGAGAGGGTTCCGCCTCCGCTTGATGGGTGGGCTTTGGGATAGCGCGTGGTGGTGGAGTTGAGGAGGAGTTCGCCGCCGGGCCATGTCATGGCGCGGGTGACGAGGAGGCCCTCCTTGAAATCGGCCTGGAGGGCTGCGAAGCGACCGGCGAGGATAGTGGCGAGGGCGATGACGCCGTAGGAGTGCGGAGCTTCGCGGCCGTGGGCTCCGCTACGCGCGCCCACGTAGAAGTAGAGGGTGTTGCCTTGCTGAATGGGTGGAGTGGAGGCGCAGGTGTTCCAGGCCTGGTTCCAGGGGTACTTCGGTCCGATGAAGGCGGAGCGGCGCGCGGGGCGATGCCAGATGTGGTTGTCGTGGCTCCAGGCGAGTTGTACTTCGATGACATCCGGGTTGTCGTACCAGCGCTCCAGCATGCCGAGGTAGAGATCGCCGTAACGGAAGGCGGGCATGCCGTATAACTCCGTGTTGGGATCATCGAGGAGGTCCTGGCGGAGGACGAGTTGCGGGGTGGACCAGTGAAGGAAATCCTTGCTCTGGCTGCGATAGATGGCGCGGGCGCGGACGGTGCGCATCATGTCGCGGTG
>JADLBG010000275.1 GCA_020847895.1 Bryobacterales bacterium | reverse complement strand
GTGTCGCGCCGCCGAGCGCGGAAAAGATCTGAAACAGTTTACGGCGGTTCATGGATATGAGGAAACCTCCTTGGGTTGGATGAAGCAACCAATCTACTACATTGAAGGGCGCGCCTCGCGGCGGCGTCGGTTACGGATTGCCCACAAGCCAGTGCGGTGCGATCTGATCCGTCTCATCCGTGGTCATGAGAAAGTCCAGGAGGCGGTCCTTCAACTCGCGAACGGTGTTCTGCGAAGCGGGATCGGCGTAGAGGTTGCGCTCCTCGCCGGGGTCATTCTGGAGGTCGTAAAGCTCTCCCCCGTTGCCCGGGTAATAGTTGAGCTTCCAACGCCTGGTGCGGATCATTTTGGCATCCGGATGGAGGATGCCGCCGACGCCTTTGCCCGGCTCGTACGGCATATTGAGGGAGCCGCTGGTGATGACTTCGGGGATGATGTTTTCGGCGAAGACGAAGTCCCGCTGGTGCGGTTGAACTAGCGTGCGGCCCTGGATATTCTTGCGGGCGGGGAGGCCGCAAGAATCCAGCAGGGTTGGCAGCACGTCCACCATTTCGATGAGTTCGTCCCGGTTGCCGGGGGCGATGCGGCCGGGGAAGGAGAGCAGGAACGGCACATGGACCGAAGCTTCGAAGAAGACATTCTTGCCCTCGAGTCCGTGTTCGAGAAGCTGGTCGCCGTGATCGGTAGAGAAGATGACGATGGTGTTCGATGCTTTGCCGAGACGGTCGAGGTCGCTCAGCAGCGCGCCGATCTCGCGATCGACCATCGAGACCGAAGCGTAATAACTGCGGTAGATCCACTCGAGGCGCCCGCGATCCAGATCGTACTGCGGCTTGCCGCGAAGGATCTGCCTTTGTACCGGCAGCGGGAGCTTGTGGATGTCGTCCAGCGTCACTCGCTTGGGCAGCGGGATCTCGACATTGTCATACATCGCGTCGTAGGGTTGCGGGACGGTGTAAGGAGAATGGGGTTTGAAGAACGAGACGAATTGAAAGAACGGCCGGCCGGAGTTCGCGAAGTCCCCGAGCATGCGGCGGGCTTCCATGCCGGTCCAGGCGGTGGGCGTGTAGGCATAGCCGATGGCCGCGCGGTAGGGATTCTTGCCGGGGATCGGAGCGGCCGTCTGATAAGGCAGCATCGGCTCGGGGTCGACAAGGCTTCTCCAGGTGAAGTAGTCCGAGTATTGATCCGTGGCCGTGACGCCGTCATCGAGTTGGACGCGGTCCCAGCCGAGGGACCGGGCGTGCTGCACGGTGGGCGGGTAGTAGTGCAGTTTCCCCGCGGAGCCGGTGAGGTAGCCGGCTTCGTGGAACATCTGCTGAGCGAGCACCTCCCGCGAGTCGAGCGGCGTGTAGTTGACCCGGTTCTTGTGGCTGTGCGGGTAGCGCCCTGTGAAGTAGCTGGCGCGGGATGGGACGCAGACCGGGGCCTGGACAAACGCGTTCTGGAAATTAGCGGAGCGTGCGGCGAGGGCGTCCAAAGCGGGAGTCCGGATGAGCCTGTTGTCGTTGGCCCCGAGGCAGTCGAAGCGGAACTGATCGGCCATGATCCAGAGCACGTTGGGCCGGGCGGTTTGTTGCTGCTGCTGTTGGCCCAGCGCGGCGGCGGGCGCGGCAAGGAAGGATCGGCGGGTGAGTGGCATGGGACGGCGGAAGAAGTACTGCTCTTCAATTGTAAGGCGATCGATGGCGGCACAGTGAACGCCTTGTTCGCCGAATCTCGATCATAATCGAGAAGTGAGTGATCCAATTCTTTGGAAAATCCTGCAGGGCACTTCAGACGCAAATATCCGTCTCGACGATCTTCGCTCACTCTTACTAAAGCTTGGCTTCCAAGAGCGAATCAGGGGCAGCCATCGCATTTTTACGAGGAGAGATGTGGCAGAGATTCTCAACTTGCAGCCCAAGGGATCTTTTGCGAAGGCGTATCAGGTCAAGCAAGTGCGCAAGGTCATCATTCAATATAAACTTGCAAAGGGGGCAGAATGACTAAATACGAGATTCTTCTTTACTGGAGCGAGGAGGATCAGGCGTTCATTGCTGAGGTACCGGAACTTGCCGGATGTGCCGCAGATGGTCCTACGAGGCAAGAGGCATTGGCCAATGTCGAAGCGGTCATCGGCGAGTGGCTCGAAACAGCAGCGGAAATGGGACGTCCTATCCCGGTGCCCAAAGGGCGCCTGCTGTTCGCGTAGCCGAACATCCCACCGGCCCTATATCGAGTCCTGTTCCGCCAATCGCATCCACCTGCGCAGCAGCAATCCATAAACCAGCGCGAACGCCAGCGGATGCATGAGACCGGCCATGAGGAAGACAGGCGTATAAGAATAATGCTGGACCACGTAGCCGGTGCCGAGGTTGGCGAGCATGCCTCCGATGGCCCCGCCCATCCCGGAGAGTCCACTCGCGGTGCCGACGTGTGTGGCGGGGAACATGTCGGTAGGCAGCGTGAGCAGATTCGAAATCCAGAGCGAGTGGCCCAGAGTGACGATACAGATGACCGCGATCGCCATCCATGCCTCCGGGAGGCGGGGAGCGATAATGGCGATGGGCATGACGACTACTCCCACCGCCAGGACGAGCGATCGGGCGCGGATCCACTTCCAGCCGCGCCGTATGAGAAATCCGGACACCCAGCCTCCCGTGACATAGCCGATGTCGCCAAAGATGAACGGTACCCAGGCGTATTTGCCGACCATCGCCAGATCGAAGCCGCGTTCTTTCTGCAGATATTCCGGCAGCCAGAAGATGACGAAGTAAACTACGGGGTCGGCGAAGAAGCGCGCGATGACGAGGGAATAACACTCGCGCATGCG
>JADLBG010000274.1 GCA_020847895.1 Bryobacterales bacterium | reverse complement strand
TCGCTTCCGGGCTCGGGGTTACTTCGCGGACAAGAGATCCTTTCGGCTCGCCCGTGAAGGTCAGCGTCACCTCCACCTCCGTATTACGCGGAAAATTCTTCGTCCGCGGCAGGTAGAACGCCGACCGCGATTCGTCCAGGTGGTAATTGCCTTGGTTGGACTGCTGGAGGGTCTCTGTCACATGGTGCGCGTCGCGCAGATAGAAATTCGTGGCATCCACGAGTACGCGGCTCCCCTCCTCGGCTTCCACTTTGAACCCCCACAACACGGATTCCGCAAAGGATTCCTTCACGGCTCGGCGCTCGGCGGGATGGTCTGTCAGCGCGCGGAAATCGTAGTTTGACTGCGCAAGGAGCACTTTCGGGCCGACGCGCGAAAACCGCACGATGCGCGTAGCGCCGAGTTGCCCGCGGTCGAGTCCAACGTCATTCGAGCCCAAGCCCGCGGGCAGCGAGCTTTGGTAGAGAAACTCGGTGTCCCACCTGTCGATTTCCAGATACAGCTTCCCGGCGCGCTCATCCCAGTAGAACGGGAAGTAGCCCTCCTGTTTCGAAAGCCCCTCCACCTTCGACGCGACCGGCACGGGAGCGGCGGCAGGTTTGGGCTCTCCCTGCGCGCAGGCTGCCACGCACGCCAACAAACACCGCGGCCCGTAGAAACATAACCCTCCTCGAAGAAGACCGGATGTTTCATTCTCGCAGAGTGCGGCAACGTTACACTGAAATCATGCGTGGGCTTTTCTACATGGCTACCTTACTGGGCGCGGTTCCGGCTGCCGCCCAGCAGGTGTGTCCGCCCACCCCCACCTACTCCCCGTGCGAGCTGGTTTTCGAACTGAACGATCAGGAAGCAGCCTCGCATCCCAATCCCTACCTGAGCGTCGACATCCGCGCGGAGCTGCGCTCGCCGAGCGCCCGTACGCTGCTGATGCCCGCCTATTGGGACGGCGGACGCCGCATGGTGATCCGTTTCACGCCCATCGATCCCGGCTCATGGGATTTTCGCATTACCAGCAACCTGCCGCGCTTCGACGCCAAGCTGGGAAAGATGGAGGCTACCGCATCGGCCGACCCCGGGTTCCTTCTCCCGGCCAACGTCCATCACTGGATGTATTCGGAATCGCGCAAAGCGCATCTCTGGATGGGCGACGCGCTGCTCGAATTCGCGGTTGCGCCGCGGGCCCAATTCGACGCCTATGTGGAGGCGCGCGCGAAGGCCAAGATCAATCACGTACGCGGGCTCGTGCTGGGGAATCCAGGTGAGGAGAAGCGAGCCTTTTCGGCGGCGGACCGGCCTGCTCCCGCTTTCTTCCAGCAACTCGACCAGCGCATTCTCGCTCTCAACAGGAAAGGCATCTTTGCCGACCTGATCCTGGCGCACGACGCCAGGCAGCTCGTGAGTTTGTTCCCGAACTGGAAGGACCGCGAGCAATTCATCCGTTATCTGATTTCGCGCTATGCGGCGCTGCATGTCACGTGGCAATTTTTCACGGAGTTCGAGTCCGCGTCCGACAGCCGGCAACTGATGAAGGACATGGGGGCGCTTCTCAAGCAGAATGACCCTTACCACCATCCGCGTTCAACAGGCACGACCGCTACTTCCGCGCCGCTTGTCGCCGACGGCTGGATGAATTACATCCAGCACTTCACGCAGGACGATGCCGTCGGCTCGATCGAGCACCAGATCTTCCCTTCGCCATTCGTCAACATTGGATTCGCCTCCGAATCGCAGGGCGCAGCCGCTTTTCTCAGCCGCTTGTGGAACACGTCGATGGACGGCCAGTATCCCTCCGCGATGCTGGATCCGAAAAGCCTTGATTCGGCATGTTCGAAGGCAATGACCGCATGGTACGACCTCTTCGAGCGGACGCGCTGGTGGGAGTTGGAGCCATACTTCGATGTCGACGGCGGGAGGGCGCTGGCGCTGCCGGGGGTGGAATACGTGGTCTATATGGAGAAGCCGGACCAGATCGAGATTCTCATCGAAAAACACGGCTACGACGTTTACTGGCTCAATCCTCTTACGGGCGAACTCACGCACGAAAAAAAGGATTTCAAGGGGGAAAAATACGTCGCGGAACCGCCGGACAAGACGCATCCTTGGGTACTCCACCTCTCGCGCGACGGCCATAAGGAAGGGATGAGATCATACAAGTTCGAATCGCGCCCGAACCTCATGCAGGAGATCGAACAGAATCCCCTGAAGATGCCATTCGACGTGATGGAACCGGTCACCGATCCGTTGACGCTTTCGAAGCCTGTTCCGTACCTTGTCAAGCTCAAGCGGGAAACCCGCGGCACGCGCCAGATGATGTATCTGTGGACCGGCGAGGTACCCACGGAAGAGCGCGGTTACCGGATTCTCGGCGCCGGCGACAAGGGTACTCTCCACATCCCCGCGAATCTCGCGAAGATTTTTCCCGCGGTCTTCAATATGCGCATTTACGCCATCAACGCAGTTGGGAAAGTGTATGCCGTGGACAAGGTCTTCCGCCTCACCCAATGACTCCGCGCATCCTGGCCATTGACACCACCTCCGACTTCGGCAGTCTCGCTCTCGCCGAGGGCGGCCGCATCGTCGAAGAGGTTGCTCTGCACTCGAGCGAGGGGTTTGGACACATTCTGTTTGGCCAACTCGAGGGCCTGCTGGCGCGCCACAGTTGGGCGCTCAGCGGGGTGGATTGTCTTGCCGCGGCCGCCGGGCCGGGTTCCTTCACCGGAGTCCGCGTGGGCCTCGCCGCCGCCAAGGGACTTGCGGATGTGCTCGCAAAGCCCATTGTCGCGGTAAGCAATCTGCGCGCTCTGGCCGCTTTCGGCTCCCATGCTGTTCGCGCTCCGCTGCTTGACGCGCGGAGGGGTGAGATTTATGGGGCGGTCTATGATGCAGCGGGAAATCTGATGCGGGAGGAGGTGGTGATGAAATTTCCGGACTGGCTCCACCAACTCCCGCAAGCCGGCGTTGAACTTCTCTCGCCGGATCTGCCGCTGTTCACGGGGGCACTCCGCGCCACTCCCTGGGAACATGCCGTCCTCACGGAGACTCCGCGCTATCTTGCGGCGGCCGTGGCGCGCATCGCCGGCCAGGACTTTCTCGCGGGCCGCGCGCAAGATCCCTTGTGGGTGGACGCCAACTACGTCCGCCGGGCGGATGCGGAACTGCTTTGGAAGGACGACTAAATTAACAGCCATGGCTCAGGCCCGGGCCTCTTCGATTGCGTGCGATACTTCCTCCCACTCCGCCATCAACGCGTCGGCTCGCGCGCGTTTTTCTCCCATCTCGGCGGTCAGCTTCATGGTGTGCTCGGCGCTCTGAAACACCGCCAGTTCGCGTTCGGCGCGCGCCATCTCTTCCTCGATTTGCGCGATCTCTTTCTCGATGGCGCCGGCGCGGCTCTCCATCTGTTTGAGCTTGATGGGATTGACGCGCCTGGCGGGCTTTGCTTCCTCGGTTTCAGCGGGAGCGGCCGCAACAGCGACCGGGGGTTGTTCGACGGAGCCCGCGGCTTCCTGCTCCTTGCGGAACAGGTAGTCCTCGTAATTACCCGCGTAGATTTGCACTTCGCCGCCGCCGATTTCGAATACTTTCGTTGCCAGCCTGTCGATGAAATAGCGATCGTGAGACACAAACACCAGCGTTCCGTTGTATTTCCGCAAAGCCTCGAGCAGCACGTCCTTGGCGCGCATGTCGAGGTGGTTCGTCGGCTCGTCGAGCAGCAGGAAGTTGGAAGGATGCAGCAGCAGGCGCGCCAGCGCGTACCGGTTCCGCTCACCGCCGCTCAGCACGCCGATACGCTTGAAGGCGTCGTCATCGCTGAAGAGGAAGCATCCGAGCAGAGTCCGCAGTTCCGTCTGGGTACGATTTTCGGAGATGCTCACCAGGTCATCGAACATGCGCGCGTTCGGATCGAGTTCCTTATATTGATCCTGCGCGAAGTAATCCGGCTCGACGTTGTGCCCCAACCGGTATTCCCCCGCGGTGAGCGGCTCCGTTCCGGCGAGCAGTTTGATGAGCGTCGACTTCCCTGCCCCATTCACGCCCACCAGCGCAACGCGGTCGCCGCGCTCGATGAGGAAGTTCACGTTCGTTAACACGCGTTTGGCGCCGTAGCTTTTGTCCACTTTTGTGAACTCCGCCACCACGCGACCACTCGGTTTCGGCTGCGGAAAATTGAAGTGGATGGTGGCCTCCTCGGGCGGCACTTCGATGCGCTCGATCCGCTCCAGTTCCTTGATGCGGCTCTGCACCAGTTTGGCCTTCGAGGCTTGGGCGCGGAAGCGGCTGATGAACGCCTCCAGTTGCTCGATGCGTTCGTTCTGGTTGCGCGCCACGGCGCGCAAGTGATCGAGACGCTCCTGCTTCAATTCGAGGTACTTCGAATAGTTGCCGGGATAAAACCACACCTTCTTATTCCAGATTTCGATCAGCCTGTCGACGGTGACATCGAGAAAATACCGGTCATGCGAGATGAGGATGTAGGCATGCGGATAGGAGCGCAGATAGCTTTCAAGCCAGTTGCGCGCCTCGAGATCGAGATGGTTCGTGGGCTCGTCGAGCAGCAGCAGGTTGGGCTTTTCTAGCAGCAATTTCGCGAGCGCGATGCGCATCTGCCAGCCGCCCGAGAATTCATCCGTGTAACGGCGCCAATCCTCTTTGCGGAAACTGAGCCCGGCGAGCACGGTACCTACCTGCGCCTCGATCGAATAGCCGTCGCGGGTGCGGAATTCAGTATCGATCTGATGGTAGCGGTCCACCATCAGCGAATACTCTTCCGATCCGGGATCGATCTCTCCCATGCGGTGGTTCAGTTCCTCCCGCTCGGCCTCCATCGCCTTCAAGTCCTGGAACACGCTGAGGCATTCCTCGAACACGGTGCGCCCCCGCAGGGAGAGCCCCTCCTGCGGCAGATAGCCAAGTTTCGTTCCGCGCACACAGGCGAGTTCGCCCGAGTCGAGTTGCTCGAGGCCGGCAAAGATCTTCAACAGCGTCGATTTACCCGTGCCGTTACCGCCCACGAT
>JADLBG010000273.1 GCA_020847895.1 Bryobacterales bacterium | reverse complement strand
GGGTCATCCAGGGATTGATGATGAGTTCCACGCGGGAGCCGGGGACAACCTCGATGGAGGGCTCGCCTTCGCGGAGTTTTTTCACCACGTCAAGGACGGTGATTTTGCTTTGGTCCCAATTGACGTGAAGATGGGGAACGTGGTTGGCGATGGGGGGCACTTGAACATCGGAGCGGACAGTGGGGATGGCGCGGAGGGTATCGGCGATGTATTTCACCCTGCGGTCGCCTTCCTTGCGGTCGGCCTCGTGGTCGCGCTTGAGGTAGAGTTCGAGAGCCACCAGCATTCCGAGGATCTCTTCCTTGTTGACCTTGCAGCCGCGGCCGATGGAATCGCTGTAGGGTGAGGTGTTGAGGCGCGCGGCTTCGATGAGATCCTTGCGGCCGAACAGCAGGCCGGCGCTCTGGGGACCGCAGATATTCTTGCCGCCCGAGAAGGTCACGAGATCGAAGCCCATCTTGATGTACCTGGAGAGATTCTCGACGGGAGGGACGTCGGCGGCGGCGTCATTGAAGGTCGAAACTTTGTGTTTTTTGCCGAGGTCGATAAATTCCTGAATCTTGATCTGGCCGCGCGGATCGGCGTCGTTAAAGAAGAGCATCATGGCGGTTCGCTCGTTGACGGCGCGCTCGAAATCTTCGCGGGTCTCCACTTCCACCATCTTGATGCCATTGGAGCGGACGGCATGATCGTAGCCGTAGCGATGGCTCTTCTGGATGATGACCTCATCTTTCATGCCGGTGGTATCGGGAAGCCTGCGAATCTTTTCCTGATCGTTACCTGCCACACAGGCAGATGTGCCGCACATGAGGGCTCCGGCCGCGCCGGAGGTGACCATGGCCGCTTCGGCTCCGAGAAGTTCGGCGATGCGTTTTCCGACGGCGTCCTGGAGTTCAATGAGAGGGACGAACTGCTTGGAGGCGTATTGCATGGCCGCCATCACTTCCGGCGGCATGAGCGAGGCGGTGAGCGTCGTGTAGCTGCCGGCGGCATTAATGAACGGGCGAATCCCCAGCTCCTTGAAATAGTCGCGCTTGGCGATGGTTTTTGCGCTTGCCCCGGTTAGCCCTCCCAGGGCAGGGATGGCGGGGATGGTTTTCAGAAAGCGGCGTCGATTGGGCATGGTGTTTGGTCCTTCGGGCTCAGTCTATCAGATTGGACAGAAGGCGTTTTTCGAGGACCAAACCGGGGCGGTAGTTTTCGCAGTGGAGGAAATGGGCGGCGGCCTGGGCCAAGGCTTCCGCGGGCATGAGGCCGATGATTTCGCTGCCGGCAATCGGGACACCGGCAGCCTCGGCTTCGCGGCGGACCGCTTCGAAGACAGTGTGGAGTGGAGTTACTTCGAAATCGGTGAGATTCATGGATACCTGGGCCTGGCCTCGCGACTGGAGAAACACGCCCATGGCCTTGACATGAGGCAGCCCACCGGAGGAGGCGCGAATCTTGCGGGCAATTTTACGGGCTGCTTCGACATCGTCCGTGGCGAGATTCACGTTAAAGGCGAGCAGAAATTTGCGGGCCCCGACGGCGGTGGCTCCGGCGGTGGGGTGCAGTTGGGGCCCTCCGGCATCCGGCATGCGGGACGCTTCGTGCGTGGCCGCGTGACGCAAGGCCTCCCAGCCGCCGCGGCGGATGTTCTCGAGGTTGCGGCGTTCGGGACGGCGGGCGGCGGCTTCGTAAAAGTAGACAGGAACACCCAATTCCGTTGCGATTCTCGAGCCGAGGGAGTGGGCGAGCGCGGCGCACTCCGCAAGGGTGACGCCTTCAAGCGGGATGAGGGGGACGACGTCGGCGGCTCCGATACGCGGGTGGACGCCGTGGTGAGCCCGAATGTCGATCAGTTCCGCGGCTTTGCCTACACCGCGGAACGCGCCTTCGAGCACAGCGGAGGGAGCGCCGGCGAAGGTGACGACGCTGCGGTTGTGGTCGGCATCGCACTCCCAGGCGAGCAGATGCACGCCCGCGGCGGAAGCGATGGCCTGGACAATCGCCTCGACTTTGGCCCGTTCCCTGCCCTCGGAAAAATTCGGAACACACTCGATCAGTTTCCCGTCCACCACCGGTCTCCTCGCTGGTAGACCACCTTTCCGCGTTTGATGACGGTCCGAACCAGGTTCACACCGAAATGATACGGGATTTGACGGTAGTCCGGCACCTGGAGGAGGACGACATCCGCCTGATGGTCCGGTTCGAGGGCTCCGACTTTTTTTCCGATGCCAAGCGAATGGGCTGCATTGGTGGTGGCGGCGGAGATGGCTTCCTCGACAGTCATGTTCAACTGAAGGCAGGCGATGGCGATGGCAGCCTGCATACTGCAGCTTCGAATCGATTCCGCGTCGAAGCCGGTGGCGAGCGCGAGGGGATGGCCGCCGTCGATGTGTTCGCGGGGGTGGGTAGGGGTTGCGCCGGCGAGGAGGTTGGCAAGGGGCTTGACGAGCGCGATGGATTGGGGGTCATCGGAAGGCTCCAGTCTTACGATATCGATGAAGGCGGCACGCGCTTTTTCTACAAAATGGTGGTATTTTCGCACGGCTGTGATGCATCCGATGGATGTCGTTCCGTGCTCGAGCAGGAGCGCTGTTCTTCGCTCGATGCCGAGCAGCGTGGGCGTGTGCCCCAGCAAGTCCATGCGCGGATCATTGAAACCGGGAAGCACGACGCAGCCTGAGGCGTCGATGACACTGGCGACGCGCGCCCTGGCCAGGTTGACTACGCGCCGTGTGGGGCCGGCTTCGGCGATGGTTTCGCCGATGATGAGCAGGCTGCCTTCGTCGATGACGCCAAGTTCCCGCATACGGGAACCGCGGCGGGGTTCCCTAGAGTCGCGCAGTGTGAGCAACTGGCGCGCTCCCCTCACCAGAAGGGGCGCCGTCATGGCCTTACTCTATCCTGGAGGGCGCGCAGCGTTCAAGGGAATGGGAATTCAGTTCATTCCCGCCACCCAGCGGCGGAGGGATTTGAGGCGCTTTTCGACGTCTTCTTTGTCGCGAGCATCCGGGGCGAGGGTCAGATATTTCCCGAGATCGCGGGCAGCCTCGTGGAAGT
This sequence comes from Bryobacterales bacterium, assembly GCA_020847895.1. Classification (GTDB taxonomy): domain Bacteria; phylum Acidobacteriota; class Terriglobia; order Bryobacterales; family Bryobacteraceae; genus CADEFT01. Next base: position 19,763 of record JADLBG010000273.1, on the reverse strand, counting down.
TGCGCATCTGGAGGTGGAGATACCCGCGCTGGCGGTATTCGGTGGGTTCGCCGGGAGCGGCGTCGACCAGCAAATCCTGAACCTCGAGAGCCTTTGCCCACGCTCCGCGACGCAAGTAGGCGGCACGAAGATTGTTCAACATACGAAGGGCCATTTGGCGCTTGCCCACTGGAGCGAGCGCCTTCCAGTTATCGGAAAGATCCATTCCAGTGACCTTGCTGGCGAGGGCAAGGCACTCCTCTCCGCCGAGGACTCTGCCGGCGTGGAAGGGGTCGATATAACGTTGCGTCTCGCCGTCGTTGTATTCCACCAGAAAGTGTCCGGGCATCCCGATTCCGGCAATGGGCCGGCCGAGGCGGCGGCTGATCTCAATGTAGACGAGGGAGAGAGTGATGGGGAGACCGGTGCGCTCCACCAGCACCTGGTTCAGGCAACTGTTGAGGGGACTGTAATAATCGCCCTCATTGCCGCGAAAACCCAGTTCCTCGAAAAGGAAGTGATTGGCTGTCTCGATATATTCGAGGCCGCCGTCGTCCTGGGCGACGCGCTCGGAGAGTTCATTGGCATAGGAATCGAGGAGTTCCAGCCAGGGATCCACTTCGAGATCGGGGAACTCAATGCCGGCTATGTCGAGCGCGGCGATATCGAGGGCGATATCTTCGTCGTGACATACGAGCAACCGCAGCAGATCCTTCACTCGCTGGCTAGAATAGCATAACAGCCGCGACGAGCCTCTTGGAGACCGGATGAGCGGCCGCGGGGTGGAGGAAATGAGACACCATGCGATAGTTTGCTTGTTGATACTGATGCTCGCGACTGCTGAGCGCAGATTGCAGGGGGAGATTGGTTGGAGGGCGCAACCGCTGCCGGCTCCCGCAAATACGGCGGGTGCGGCGCTGGATGGCGACGCGATTCTGGCGTGGGGCGAAGGGCTGTGGCGTGTTTCCCTGACTGGAAGACGGCCGGAACGGCTTTCCACTTCGCGCTTCCGAGCAGCAGGCTGCCTCTACGACATCAACCATGATGGACGGAGGGACCTGGTGCTGAACCGGGCGGATGGGGTCCTCGTCTGGCTTCCTGGTCCGGTATTTCAGCGGGAGGCGGTGATTGACAGAGGGGTATCGATCACGGACTGCCTGGGCTCGAATCTACTGGGGCGAAGGGGGATTCTGGTGACATACCGCGGTCTCCAGGTACGGTTTTATGAAATTTCCGAAACTGCGGGCGGAGAGCGCTGGCCTTACACGGAAATCTATTCTTTTTACACGCCCTCCTACCAGTCCGGGCTCCTGGAGCACGATGTAGATGGAGATGGATTGCCGGATCTGCTGAGCGGCAATTACTGGATCCGTTCCCCAAAGGAGTTTACCCTTCCGTGGCGCCTGTTTGCCATTGATACCTACAACGAGCAGCCTGATTCGGCCCACATGCGGTTGGCGTTGATCCGGCTGGCAACGGGGGTGAGGGCGCTGCTGGCAAGCCAAGGGGAGCTCACTGAGGGCAAACTGGCGGTGTTCACGCCGAACACTGACCCGAAGGTGCCGTGGAAGGAGACCCGGATGGAGGATGGGCTTTCCCTCCATTACGCTTCGGCGCTGGCGGTGGCGGACATGGATGGGGACGGGCGTGAAGACTTTATCCTTGGGGAACGGGCGGGTGAGGGCCGGTTGTGGTGGTTCAAACAGAAACCGGACGGGAGGTTCGAGAGGCGGCTGATCCGTTCGGGTCATGCGGTGCACACAGTGATGGCTCACGAAGGGCGAGAGGGCCGGGATGTGATTGCTGTTGGGTCACGCGAGGCAATGGTTTACAGGAACGAGTCGATACAATAGAGCCATGCCTACATGGCTTCGATCTCCGGTTGTGCTGCTGGCGGCTTGCATCCTGCTGCCTCCGCTCGGACTGGTTCTGTTGTGGATGCGCCCGGCGGGTATCTTGAAGAAACTATTAGGGACTGGCACCGTCGGCGTCATCGTCCTGGCGGAGTTGGTATTTGTTTTCGGCATGCGGTTTGAGCGGAAAGGTGACGGGCTTACCCCTATTCTCTCTTTCGAAGAAAAAGAGAAACACTACGAAGAGATCGAGCGAAACCGCTCGGCGCAGACGGACCATGTGAAGAATCCGGCGGATGAGAAGGTTTCCGCCATGGCGCCCCCGGTGTCGGCAAAGCCCGACGCGCCGGCTTCCACCGAAGCGTCTCCCGCCGCTATGGTGACGGTGATTCCGGCGGTGTGGACCAGTTTCCGGGGTCCGGACCTTGATGGCGTCTACCGGCAAGGCGAAATCCTCACCAAATGGCCGGAAAAGGGGCTGCCACTGGTGTGGAAACAGCCCATCGGACTCGGCTATTCGTCGTTTGTGGCGGGCGAGGGGCGTGCCTACACCATTGAGCAGCGCCGGGAGAAGGAGGTGGTGGCGGCATATGACATCCAGACCGGGAAGGAGGTTTGGACTCATTCCTATGGCGCTTTTTTTCAGGAATCCATGGGTGGCGACGGCCCACGCGCCACGCCGGCCTACCACGGGGGATACGTATTCTCGCTGGGCGCTACGGGGCGGCTTTGTGTTCTGAACGCCAAGACCGGCGCGGTGCGTTGGGCCAAGAATATCCTCGACGAGAACCAGGCGAGCAATCTTCCCTGGGGGATGTCTGCTTCTCCGCTGATTGTGGATGATAAGGTGGTGGTGCAGCCTGGCGGCAATCACGGGAAGTCCGTGGTGGCGTATAACAAACACACGGGGGAAGCGATCTGGAAGTCACTCGATGACACGCAGGCGTATACCTCGCCGATGCTGGTGAACCTTGCCGGGAGGCGGCAGATCCTTACAGTTACCAAGACACGGGTGGTGGGTCTCGACCCGGAATCGGGGCGCCTGCTGTGGGACTATCCCTGGGAGACAGAGTACGGGGTAAACAGCGCCCAGCCGATTGTAGTGGACCCGCACCGTTTCCTGATTTCGGCGGGTTACGGGCACGGGACGGCACTGGTAGAGCTGACGGGTTCCGGGGATTCACTTCAGGCCAGAAAGGTGTGGGAGAGTAAGCGGATGAAGAACCGGTTCAACAGTTCAGTGGTGTACAAAGGGTACATGTACGGGCTGGACGAGGGGATTCTCTCCTGTCTCCGGGTGAGCGATGGGGCACAGATGTGGAAGGGAGGCAGGTACGGCTATGGACAGTTGCTGCTGGCCAGCGGGCACCTGGTAGTTCTCAGCGAAGAAGGGGATCTGGTGCTGATTAAGGCGAACCCGGAAAGGCTGGTGGAGGTGGCGAAGTTTTCAGCCATCGAGGGGAAGACGTGGAATGTGCCGGCGATCGAGAACGGGTTGTTGCTGGTGAGGAACGGCAACCAGATGGCATGCTTTCGCATTGGGGCGTGAGAGTCGAAGCAGCGAGCTAGGCGCGGAGTTGGGGAACGGGAAGATGTTCGGAATCCTCACTGGAATGATCCGGCTCTAAGCGTTGTAACTGCTCGCTATCGACACCGGGAGCCGTATCCTTCTCGACGTGAAGGGAGTTCGCCGCTGGTACCGTACTGGGGCATAATGCCCGCCAAATGATGTAGAGCCGGAGCAGGTAAGTGAGTACCAGGATCACGTTACCGCCCGTGACGAGACTACGTGACATCTGCCGCAAGGAGTGGCCGATGGCATCTCCCGCGAGTTGGATGCCGAGACCGGCGGTGACCAATAACCGCTGCCGCTCCATGCGCCGGATGAGAAACATCCACAGAGTGAGATTGACGAACATGGACCCGAAGCTGAAGTTGCGGGCCATTTGAGTCATCCATCGATTGAAAGCTGGATCGTAGGCTTGCCAAGTGGCCAATCCCATGAAGAGACTGGCGCCGAGGATGAGATAGGAGAGTCGCCCGGCGCGTTTTTCTTCGCCGATGGACTGGTAAAGCATGTGGACCTGGGAAAGGAACAAGGCCGAAAAGGTGATACCTTCACCGATCCAATAGAACATCATGGTGTCCCGCGTGTAGTGATGGAAGTCCATGATGGCGGCGAGATTGACGATGGTGCTGAGGAATTCAGAAACCAGCAGTAGAAGAAGAAAGGGATACCGTCTGTAGGCTCCACGGACCAGGGCAGTGATAATCAAGACCTGGAGCAGCAGGCCAACCGGTACGGAAATCCAGTAGATTCTCTCCATGTATCCACGGGGCGCATTGCGTCACCCAATTTCATTATCGGCACGGCAGGCGGGGATTACGATGAGGGAAATTGATTAGTTCTTGGACGAATCTAGTACTGCACGCACTGTCGAGGTCAAGGAGTTGAGGGTAAAGGGCTTCTGGAGAAAACCCGCATCAGGGGGTAACAGACCGGATGCAAGTGAGGGGTCATCAGTGAACCCGGACATATAGAGAACTTTCATACCAGGATGTATCTCGCGGAGGCGGGCGACCAACTGTGGCCCGCGCAATTGTGGTAGTGCAACCTCGACAATTGTGAGATGGATCTGGCGAGCGGGCTCCGCGGCAATGCGGAGAGCCTCCTCGGGGGATGCGGTGGTGATCACCTCGTAGCCTTGACGGCTGAGAACGCGCGTGATGAGGGAGAGGATGCTCTCTTCGCTGTCCACCACGAGGACGGTTTCCAACTTCGCGGACGGGGGCGGTTCTTCCCTGCGGCGGAACGCGGGCTCAGGAATCGGTTCGACTGGGGACTCGGGCGCGGGAGCAAGGGGAAACCGGAGGACAAAATCGGCCGCCTGCCCGGTGGGGGAGGGGCAGCGCTCGAGGCGAACCTGGATACCCATGGCACGCAGTTGGGAGGCCGCGGGAGCAAGTCCAATACCCGTAGCCTTCTCGACATCAGTGAAATAGGGCTCACACCAGTGTTCGATCCTCTTGTCAGAGACGCCTGGTAATGGCCCCATGCGCAGGGTAACGAACTGCCCCTTCCAGTCTTCGTACCCAAGATCCGAGATGCGGGTTTCCCGGCCTGTCTCGACCTCCAAGCGCCAACCCTCGGGCTGGCCTTCGGCCGCGCTCGCGATCAAATCGCGCAGGGCGCGCTCGAGTTTGACCGGATCGGCCGAAACGGGAACAGGCTGTGAAGTGAGTTGGAAGGCGGCCCTGGGGACAATGCGGCGCATCAACTGATTCAGGTCCACAACAGTCATTGTGCCGGGGGAGGGGCGGCCGAACTGGAGGAGTTGCTGCGTAGCCCCTACTCCGCGATCGACGGCCTTACGAATTTCATCCATGGCGGAGAGCGCTTCGGAGTCCGACTCGGGAAAACGGTCCGCCAGCATTTCAGCGTAGCCGGTGAGGATCATCCAGAGGTTGTTGAATTCGTGGGCGACATGGCGGGAGAGGCGCATGGCGGCGTCCACTTCGCGCTCCTGAACATGCTGGACGTGCTGAATGCGGCGCTCTGTTTCCTCGGTGGTAACGATGCGCAGGGAGCGAACGCGCCCGCCGGAGCTTTGCGGCTGGATACGATCGGTGAGCCAGATAATTGCCCCGCCGGCGCGGGTCGCGCGATATTCTACCATGGCGTCCGCTCCTGTTTCGAGGGCGGCCTCATAGACCCAGGCCACTCGCGCATGATCTTCCGGATGCACGCGGTTGATCCAGACGGCAACTCCTTCCCGGCCAAGCAGGCGCGCCGCTCCGAGATTGGCGAACTGGAGATCTCCGGACTCGACATCGATCAGCCAGACGGCGACACGCAGTTCCTCGAGAAGCCGCGCAGCCGGAGGCGCGGCATGCGTGGGCTCTTCGACGACGACCAGGACTTCTCCCTCGAGATCGGCCTCGACGCCTGGCAGGGGGATCACCGACAGGCGGTAAGGACGTCCCACGCCGGCTGGATCGAGCGCGGTGAACTCGATGCCGGACTCCGGAAGATTGGCCTCGAAGGCGTGCTCGACATGGGACTTCACCACCGCGGCTGGGATGAATTCATCGAGGCGGCGCCGGCCGGCATCCTCATGCTTCAAGTGAAAGCTGCGGCGGAAGGCGCGATTGACCGAGGTGAGACGAAGCTGCCGGGACACGACGGCCAAAGGAACCGGAACAAGCGCCAGGATCTCCTGGTAGTAGCGAGCCTCGTTCTCGACGAGGGTGAGAATCCTGGCGACTTCCTTGGCGGTCCAGATGTCGAACTCGGCGCGATCCAAACAATGCTCCAATCAGTGGAACGGGAATATCCCATCCAAGTGGTCAGTTTGGGCCCACAACCACAGGCAAACAAGAGAACAGAGTCCTGGAACGTTGTAGTACTACGCGGTTGCATCGATCGAGGAGATCCCTGCCGCGAAAGAGTAGTCCTAGCCAGGCACTGCTTTCGAAACGGCGGGCAGGCTATCAATCAAGCGATGCAATTCGGTCTCTTCCCGCAGTCCGAATTCATCGCCTTTGAGGTAGGCGGCCACGAGCCGGCCGGTCTCGGGAATCAACTCGATGGCCAGGGTGCCGCCAGCGCTCCTGATGCGCAAGGAGGAGGGGGCGCCCATGCGGCGAAGGGAGGCGGATTGCCGGGCCTGGTCAAAGAGGCCGCGCAGGAGTGCAGCGTCAAAATAGGGCCGCTCGGTCTCCGGCATGCAGATCTCGATTTCCGGCTGGCTGGCGGCGATCACGGCTACAGCGTCAAAAAGGGGCTCGGTAGCGAGGATAAAGCCGGTTTCCTTGGCTTGCTCTTCCTGGAGGATCTCGACAGCGGGCGGAAATGCGGGCTCGCCGCTGAATTCGAACATCATCTCGAGCGGCTCTTCCAGAAAATCTCCGGCTGGGGGCGCCGAAGAATCCTTCATCGCCAGGCTTTCCGGGAAGTCCACGGTCGCCGTGAATTCCGGCATCATGAGGGGTTCGTCGATATCGGCCGTCCGGCCGGGTTCAGCCAGACCGGAAAGTCCGTCTGCGCAGGAATCGAGGCTGAGAAATTCGAGTGGTTCTTCGATGCCGGCTTCAAGCATGTAGGCAGAAGAAGCACCCGGGGAGGCATTCGAATACCGGGCCGGATTTCCTGCTGCGAGCGCGCTCAAGCTATCGAGGGGATGGTCCATGTTCGTGTTGAGAAAGGCCGGCAATTCCCGGCATTCGAAGCGGCAGTCGTTCCAGGACAGGATTCTGGCCGCTGCTTGTGCGCCGGAGAGGCGCTCGGCCTCACAGTAGATAATCCGGCCATCGCGGATGCAGAGGTCGCCGGATTCCTCCCTTTCGTTAGTGACGCGGAGCCAGACGTCGTCGGGAAATCCAACGGCCGCTTCGAGCAGTTCGGGGGCGCTGACGGCGCTGGAACTGGAGCCATCCTCGAACTGGCCGGCGGCGGCGAGAACGAGGTTCTTGAGCAGAGTGCGGTCCATGCGCGCACTGGCGGTACGAATGCGGCTGTGGGGAGAGGGGACGGCGGCAGGTTTCCGGGAAAGGATGAGAAAGAGGGGCGGTTTCTCTTTACCGAGAGCTTCGATGATGAATTCGAGGCTGCCGGGCTCGCTCGGATGGCCCTCGAGGACGACCACCGCAATGCTGCCGCGGCGAACCAGGCGGAGACTGTCATTGATGGAATCCATCGAGACAACCTCGCAGGGCGGGTTGGCATGGCGAAGGGAGGAGAGCGGTTCGAGATAGTCCGCCGAAGGCGGGGCGACGATGAGGACGTTGGAGCGGTCACTGGCGGGGCGCCAGGTGTGAAGCGGGTCGGACGGTGTGCCAGGAGGGTGCATGGATCATGCGCGGAAAGAGCCGCACTCTAATAAACGGACTATTTGAGCAGGTCCGTTATACCTGATGTGACCTTAGAAGAATTGCCCGAGGAGGGCGTCCCCCGTAGGAGGGGAAGCCGCGTTAAGGTATCTCACCTATACAAGCAGGAAGTGTAGACGCCGTTATTAGGAATGTAAGCGATCAGACCGCGAATCTGCCCGTCGCGGATTCTTATTAAGGGAAGTTATGCCCCAAACCCAGGATGCTCTACTGTTGCGCGAAGCAGTGACCGCCGCAAAAGTTGGTAACAAAGCAGCCGCCCGGCAGTTGCTTCGTCAGGCTAGCGTACATAATCCCAACAATGAATTGGTGTGGCTGTGGCGCGCCTCCCTTTCCGAGTCGCCGAAAGAGGCTATTTTTTATCTCGGGGAAGTGCTACGGATCAACCCTCAGAATCAAAAGGCGACGGCGTGGCTGGAAAAATGCAAAGGGGTGACAGGGGCGGCCGCCCAGGCGCCTGAAGGCCCCAAGCCCGTGGGACAGAACCTATCCCAGCCGCCGGCCCCGGGAGCCAATCATACAGCCGGTGTGCCGCCTGTTGCGACCCGCCAGACCGGCCCCGCCGCCAGCACATTTGTGGCTGCGCAGACGCACACACAAGGCATGCTTAGGACAGCGGAGAGCATAGGTACTACGACCATCCGGCCCGCGGAGCAAGCGGCGGTGGGAACCATGGCGACGGGGCGCGCGGCGGATCCCATGGTGATGCCTAAGCCGGCGGATGCGGCGACGCGGCCGCGGCCAACCGTGATCCCCTTCGCCCCGGCAAGCAAAGGCTCTCCCGCATTGGCGCTGGAACCGGAGCCACAGGCGCGCTGGCGCTGTCCATTCTGCCAGGCATCTTCGGAATCCGCATTGCGGCGCTGCCCCAACTGCCGCGCGGTGACGGTTCTGGAGGACCTCAAGGAGATAGAAAAAAACGAGGGGGTGCAGGAGAAACTGGTACGCGATTCGCTGGCGCGGTATGAAGCCACACCGACGGACAAACGCAGCTTCGAGCAGAATGTGAGCCTGGCGCTGGGGCATCTGAACCTGCGGGAGGCAACGGCCGCCCTGCCTCACCTGAAAGCCGCTTCCGCGCAAAAGCGGAATGACTGGGCGCTGAATGGAGTGCTCGATCAGATCCAGTGGCGCAGGGTGATCCTGGTGGTGGACGACAGTCTGACGATCCGCAAGGCGCTGTCCAGCATTCTCGAGAAGAACGACTATCGCGTGGTGACGGCCGAAGACGGCTCGCACGCGCTGGCGAAGTTGAACGAGGCGGTGCCGGATCTTGTTCTGCTCGACATCACGATGCCGTGGATGGACGGCTACGAGGTGTGTAAGGCGATCAAGCAGAAAGCGCTGACGCGAAAAGTGCCCGTGATCATGCTATCGGGCAAGGACGGGCTTTTCGACAAGGTACGGGGAAAGCTGGCGGGTTGCAATGACTACGTGACCAAGCCGTTTGATCCGGATGCCCTGTTGAAGACCATCAAGAAGTATCTTTCCGGAGGCGCGTAGGAAGCGAGGAGAAAGAAACCGATGAATGGGAAGTCCATCCTGGTCGTGGAAGACAGCCCGACCGAGTTGCATGTCGTGACCAAGGTTCTACAAAACAACGGCTACCGCTTCACTGTCGCCATGGACGGTGAGGAGGCGCTGACGAAGGCCATATCGCAGAAGCCTGACCTGATGCTGTTGGACGTGGTCTTACCGAAAAAGAGCGGGTTCCAGGTGTGCCGGCAATTAAAGAGCGCCCCGGAAACCAGCGGAATCAAGATCATTGTGCTGAGCAGTAAGAATCAGGAATCCGACAAATACTGGGGACTCAAACAGGGCGCGGATCTGTATCTGACCAAGCCGTTCAAGACGGACGAATTGCTGGCGGCAATCTCCAGATTCATCTGAGCCGTTTCCTATGGACGACGAAGCCACACGGAGGAGGGAACAAGGAATGGACGACTTCAACAGGCCGGATGAACTGGAAGAAATGACCTTGGAGGAGGATACGTCTTGGGCTCCGGCCGCCCGGCGCAAAGCCGATTCGCCGCTGACGCCGGCAGGTTCCGAAGGGGCGGGGGAAGTTGCGCCGGGACAGACGGCGGCTATGGAGCAGACGGGGGAAATAGCGGCTAGCCAACCGGTGGCTGAGGAACCGGTCCCGCGGGCGTCGCTCGAGTTTGTGGAACCGGCGGAGGGAAAGATGGATGGCGGAGCGGTGCCGGAAGAGTCGCCTGCGGAGGGCTTCGAGCCAACAACGGGACTATGGCGGAAGCCGGTGGTGAAGTCGCTGAACGAACTGCGCGCGGAGGCTGCGGCGGAAGCGCACACAGCGAAGTTTGAGCCGACGCCGGGATTGTGGCGGGAACCCGTGCTCGAATCAATGAGCGAAGTGGCAGTTCCGGAATGGCAGGGGGCTGGGTGGGGGACGCCCACCGAGCCGTCCCTGGAGGCAATTCCTGAATTTGCACGGGAGTCGCAACCAAGGCGCGACGCGGAAGGGGCGGAACCGCTATCCGAACCGATGATCGAGCCCGAACTGTTGGGAGCACTTGAAGAGAACGACGTGGAGCCGATGCACGAGTTGCTCGAAGAGTTGCTGGCGCTTGACAGCGGTTTGGAAGAGGACGGGTCTGCCTCCGCCGGTCCCACGTTCGCGGAAGAACCTGTTGCCGAAACTCCGCTGGTAGAACTTGCCCCAGAACCGCTACCGGAGTTCGCGGCGGATGAACTCCTGGATGATCTGCCCGAAGAGCCGGAAGTGATCGAGGCGCTGGCTGCTCAATTCGTGGAACAGGAAATGGCCGCGCCACCGCCGCCTGCATTCGAACCGCCGGCACTGGCGGGGAATGATCCGTTTTTCCTCGCGCCGATCGAGGCGGACAAGCCGGAGGAAGAGCCGGTCGCCGAACCAGTGGATGAGCGGGCGGCGATATTCGGAGCCGAGGAACCGGCGGCAGAAGTAGCCGCGGTCCCTGAGCCGGAGATGCCGGCTCCACCGCAGCCGGCTCTCGAGGAACTGGTGGCGGGTATCGATCACGCTCTGGAGTCGGCTCCGGCTATTGCGGCGGCGGCCGAGCCGGCGGCCCCCACGGTTCACAAACAATACAGCCAGCTCGACGACTACGTGGTATTCAGCCTGGCGGGGTCGGACTACGCCGTGCCGGTGCGGGATGTGGCGGAAATCGGACGCGTGCCCAGCATCACGCGGGTACCGAACGTGCCGGATTTCATGCGCGGCATCACGAACCTGCGCGGCGAAGTGGTTCCGGTGATTAACCTGCCTGGGCTGCTCGGGTTGCAGGACAGCGCGCCGTCGGCGCGGGGACGTGTGCTTTTTCTTCAGGCGCGGGAGCGGGTATCGCCCACCGGCCTGATCGTGGACGAAGTGAAGGGAATCCAGCGGATCCAGTCGCAGCAATTGGAGCAGGTGACGGGTCTGGTGGACGACAAGGTCACCTCGGTACTGCGCGGAGTGCATGGACGCGGGGACCGGCTATTGAATGTGCTGGATCTGGAGCAGCTCTTCGGATTACAGGAATTCGAGCAGCTCGCCAGCAGGTGAGGAAAAGGTTTTGAGACGCGCGGCGTTTTGCGCCGCGGCCTAGGAGACACGGATAGAACGCGCGGGATTCGCGAAAAACATTCGAGGGAGAGACAAATGCCAAATTCGGGCGCCGCGGGCGCATTAGCCAATCTGCCAATTTCACGCAAGCTGGGACTTGTGCTCGGTTTGATGGCCTTGCCGGTCGTCATTCTGGCCATGCTTCTGGTCCAGGCCAGGAGCGAAAGAATCGACCTGGCTGTCAACGAAAATAACGGCGTCGAATACATCGGCGCATTGCGCGGCGTGCTCGAAGCCATTCCGCAGCATCGCAACATGGTGAACTCCGCGCTCAACGGGGATCCGTCGGAGCGCGGCCGCGCCGAGCAGGTGGAGGGCGCAATCGACCGCTCGATGTCCACATTGGAGTCGGTGAATGCGAAGTACCCGCAGTTCGGCGTGGGCGACCGCGTGGCGCAACTCAAGCGCAACTGGCAGGATGTCAAGCTGGGTGCATTCAAGATGCAGGCGCGGGAGAGCCTGGACGCGCACAACCGGCTGATGGCGGACCTGACGGAACTGGTGCGGCAGATCGGCGAGAAGTCGGGACTGATCAACGACACGGACATGGACACTTACTATCTGATGGATGCGATGGTGAACCAGTTGCCTGTGATCACGGACCGCATGAGCCGGCTGGCATACCTGACGGGGAATGCGATCGTGCGCAAGAGTCCGGAGGACCGCCTCCAGGCGCAGGTGCTGGCCGATAACGTGGACTCGATGATTCAGAACATGCAGCGCAACTTCGGCGTGGCGTTCGGCTACAATCCGTCGATCGAGCCGCGAGTGAACCCGGCGGTAGTGAGCGCGGTGCGCGGGGCGGATTCGTGGCTGCGGCCTTTGCATGAAGGGAACGTGGAGCGGTTCGGCGCGCTCTCGGGAGCCAATCAGGCGGCGATGGCGGCGGTGAGCCCGTTCTTCGCCCTCTATGACGCGTCGCTGCCGGCGATGAAGTCGCTGCTCGAGGCGCGCATCAGCGATCTCGAACGTAAGAAGAATACACAGTTGGGCATCGCCATTGCCGTGTTGCTGCTGGCGGCGGCGCTTGTGGTTACCATCAACCGTTCCGTCACGGGCCAGATCAAGCAGATCAGCGATTCGTTCGCGCTCATCGGGGCTGGAAATTTCGACGTTCGCGTTCCTGTGCACAGCAAGGATGAACTGGGCGTCATGGCGGAATCGATGAACACGGTTCTGGACAACACGCTGAGCTTGATCCAGTCGCGTGATGAACGCAACCGGATCCAGTCGAGCATCCAGAAACTGCTGGACGATATCAGCGGCGTGGCGAGCGGCGACCTGACGCAGGAAGCGGAAGTGAACGCGGAGGTGACAGGCGCGATCGCGGATTCGTTCAACTATATGATCAGCGAACTCAGGCAGATCGTGCGCAGCGTCAACATGACGACATCGAACGTGGGGGCTTCGGCTAAGGACGTGTTGAAGACGGCGGAAACCCTGGCCGAGGGTAGCGTGGGGCAGGCGCGGCAGATTTCGGAGGCATCCTCGTCGATCGAACAGATGGTGAAGTCGATACGCGAGGTCTCCTCGACGGCCGGGCAGGCGGCGTCGGTGGCCGACCAGACGTTCCAAAGAGCGAAGCAGGGATCGGAGGCCGTTCAGAAGACGATTCAGGGCATGGGCGGCATCCGGAACCAGGTGCAGGAGACTTCGAAGCGGCTGAAGGGCCTTGGAGAGCGATCGCAGGAAATCGGATCGATCGTGCAACTCATCGGCGACATCGCCGACCGGACGTCGATTCTCGCGTTGAACGCTTCGATTCAGGCCGCGATGGCGGGCGAAGCCGGGCGCGGCTTCGCGGTGGTCGCCGAAGAAGTGGAACGGCTGGCGGAACGCGCGGCGGAAGCAACGAAGAAGGTCAGCACACTGATCAAGTCGATTCAGGCGGACACGACCGAGGCCATCACGGCGATGGAAGAAACGACGCGCGAAGTGGTGGATGGCAGCAACCTGGCGAACGCGGCAGGGCGCACGCTGAGCGAGATCGAATCGGTCACCGCGCAACTGACGAATCTGATTCAGAGCATCTCCTCGGCCTCCGAAGAGCAGGCGCTGGGCTCGGAATACATCTCGAAGTCGATGCACGACATCTCACAGCACACGCAAGAGACGGCGGAAGGCGCAAAGATGGCGGCTCACTCGGTGCAGCAGCTTGCGGGTCTGACCGAAGAACTGCGGCGCTCGATGCACCGCTTCCGTCTTCCCGCCGACGAGACGCACTACTCTATCCGGTAGCTGTTTCCTCTGACCTCAACAGGCGGGTTCCCGGCGATGCCTTCCGGGGGCCCCCGGCAAAAGCGCCTGCATCCCGTAGGGAGGAGAGCAATGAATTTCAAAGTGGATCCCGAGATCATCAGCGGGTTCGTGAAGGAAGTGGAGAGCTACCTTCCCAAGCTGGTGCAGAGCCTCGAAGAATTCCGCGCCAATCCGGAGAATGTCGACAGCCTCGAAGAGGCTTACCGCATGGTCCACTGCATTCGCGGCGCGGGTTCGACCATCGGCCTGATGGCGCTCAGCCAGATGGCGCAGTACCAGGAAGACACGCTGGAGCAGATTCTTTCGGGCCAACTGCGCTGGAGCGATGACGTGGCCGGGGTGCTGGCATCGGCCACCCTGCGTATCGGCGAATACCTGCACGGCATCACCTCGGGCGACCTGCATGAGTGCGCGATCGTCACCGAACTGGTGAAGGCATTCCGCAGAATGCGGAATCTCCCGGAGAGCGGAGACGCGGAGGAAATCCGCAATCTTCTCGGAGAAAGCCCGGAGCCGGAACAGATTGCGGAGGAGTCTGTTCCGGATTTCGCCCAGATGGAACCGGAGATCCTCAGCTTCGAGACGATCGAGGACCTGATGCCGGCGGACGAACCGGCGAAGATGGAGGCGCCGGCGACGGAAGCTTTCGCGGAGCCGGAACTGGTAATCCAGACGCTCGATGAGTTCCAGGTGGACGATGATCTGTGGAGCGCTTTTCAGGAAGAGGCGGCGGAGCATTTCGAGAAGCTTGCCGCGGGCTTGGCGGCGCTCGAGGCAAGCGACGACGTGGACACGCTGAAGACCATCCGCCGGTCAGTCCATCAACTGAAGGGGGCTTCGGGCGTAGTGGGGATGCGCGCCACCAGCAAGATCAACGCCGCGATGCAGAAGGTGCTGGACCGGATCTTCGAGGGAGAAGCGAAATACACGCGGGACCTGCTTCCTTTGTTTCAACGGGCGTTTGAAGTGGTGCTCGAGTCGATCGGCGGCAAAGGGACGGGTGCGAATCTGGCGGACCGGGCCAAGGAAATCCAGGCGGAATTCGATGAAATTCTCTCATTGCCTGTCCTTCCTCCGGCCACGCCAGTTGTGCCACCATCTCCCTCACCGGCGGCGAACGGGCCGAAGGATCAGATGGATGTCGGCGACGACCTGCTCGAGGCTTTCCACCAGGAGGCCGAAGAACACCTGCATGTCATCGGGGAGTTGTTCCGTAATATGGAGCGTGAGTCTCCGAATCCGGAGCAGATCCAGGCGATGCGGCGCGCGGTGCACACCTTCAAAGGCGCTTGCGGCGTGGTGGGATTGCGGCTCACCAGCAGCGTGGCGCACCGCATGGAAGATCTGCTGGACGCAATGTACGAGGGGCGGGTAGCATACCGGACGGAGCTTGCGCCGCTGTTGTTTTCGACGTACGACATTCTGACCGATGCTGTGGCCAACCGCGGCATATCCGCCGCCCAGCGCGGCAAGCTGGACGCGCTGTTTATGGGCTACGAGGCGGCGCTGGCCGGAGCGAAGCCGCAGGCGGTTCCGGGGGAACCGGGCACGATGGCGGGGGAAGCGCCAAAGCCCGTCTTGGTTCCATCTCCCCAGGAGCCACGCAAGTCGGTTGTGCAGACAGCCGAGCCCGAACCGCCACAGCGAAAGAGCGCGCAATTTGTCCGCGCCCCCTTGGAACGGGTGGATGAACTGGTGCGCCTGGTTTCGGAACTTGTGATTCACCGTTCGCGCTTCGAACAGCACCTGTCGGGATATGTGCACGAAGTCAACGAACTCCAGCTCAGCATCGAGCGGCTGTCCCGTGTCTCCCGCAAATTTCAGAGCGACTACGAGGCGACGGCATTGCAGGAGGCCAACCGGCGCGCCTTCACGGCGATCGGACGGGGGTTCTCACCGGCGGGATCGGCGGCGGCGGACGATTTCGACGCGCTCGAGTTCGACCGTTACACGGAATTCCACCTGCTCTCCCGCGATTTGGCGGAAACGACAGGCGACGTTTCGAACGCCGGATCGAGGCTCAATGACCTCATCGCCGATTTCGACAGCTATCTCAACCGGCTGAGCACGCTGACCGGGGAAGTAGAAGACCGGCTGATGCGGCTGCGCATGTTGCCGCTGCGTCACCTCTCGTCGCGGTTGCACCGCACGGTGCGCGTGACCGCCGAGCGGCGCAACAAACTGGTGGACCTGGTGGTGGATGGCGAGGCGGTGGAACTGGACAAGACCGTACTCGAGGAGATGGCGGGGCCGCTCGACCACATTCTGCGGAATGCCGTGGATCACGGCATTGAACCGGCCGCGTTGCGCCGTGCCGCGGGCAAGCCCGAGCGCGGCGCCATCTACCTGCGCGCCTACCACGAAGGAACCCAGGTAGTGCTTCAGATTCGTGATGACGGCGGCGGGTTGGATGTCCGGCGGCTGCGCGAAGCCGCGGTGAGCATGGGCTACGTCTCGCCGGAAGACGCTCCGAATCTTTCCGATCAGGAACTGTACGGCATCATTTTCCTGCCGGGTTTCTCAACAGCCAGCGAAGTGAGCGAAGTATCGGGGCGCGGCGTTGGCCTGGACGTGGTAAAAGCCACGGTGAACAAGATGAAGGGCACGCTTTCGATCCAGTCGGAGCGCGGCAAGGGAACCGCGTTCACCATCCGGCTGCCGATGACGCTCGCCCTCACACGCGTGGTTCTGGTCCGCTCGGGGATGGAGACCTACGCGGTGCCCTTGGCCGCCATCTCGCAGATCGTCCGTATCGAACCCGAGCAACTGGAACGCGTGGGACGCAAACCAGTGTTGCGGCTGGGCGGCAGGATCCTGCCAACGCTGCATCTGGCTGAAGTAGTGGGCCAGCAACTTCCGCCCGACGCCAATCTCACACGGCTGAAGGCGATCGTTTTGAACATCGGGGATCAGCGGTTGGCGCTCATGGTGGATACGGTTCTCGAAGCGCGCGAAGTGGTGGTAAAGACTTTGGGCTCGCTGCTCGGACGGGTACACGCGGTTACCGGCGCCACCATCATGGGCGATGGCAGCGTAGTGCTCATTCTCAATCCCAATGACATGCTGCATGCACAGCACGCGGTAACGCCGCAGGTGCGGCTGCGCACGACGGGGCAAACGAAACCGGCCAGTGAAGCTCTGGAAGTGCTGATTGTGGATGATTCGCCGAGCGTGCGGCGGGTATTGACCAACCTGATTCGCAATGCCGGGTGGAAGCCGCATTCCGCTAAGGACGGACTGGAGGCCCTGGAAATGTTGCACTCCGGCGTCACCCGGCCGGATATTCTCTTGCTCGACATCGAGATGCCGCGCATGGACGGGTACGAACTGACGGCGGCGCTGCGCGGCATGCCGAACTTCAAGCACACTCCGATCGTGATGCTCACCTCGCGCGCGGGAGAGAAGCACCGCAAACGGGCATTCGAACTCGGGGCCAGCGATTATATGGTGAAGCCGTATCAGGATGAGGAATTGCTGAGCGTGGTGCGGCGGGCGGTTCATCAAACGCGGGGAGTGGCGCGGTAATGAGTACGCTGACAAAAACGGGAACGCGCCGCCTGGTCCGGTGCATGGTTGGTAATGAAACGTA
The DNA here is from genome assembly GCA_020847895.1 of Bryobacterales bacterium. Classification (GTDB taxonomy): domain Bacteria; phylum Acidobacteriota; class Terriglobia; order Bryobacterales; family Bryobacteraceae; genus CADEFT01. Next base: position 2,587 of record JADLBG010000273.1, on the reverse strand, counting down.
CTGTATCGACAACGACTGGCTGGATAGCATCCAGGTGGTGGAGAATCTCTATCCCAGCCGCAGCGCAAACGGCTCCATCGGTTGGATCCGGCGTTTTGATGAAAAGGTCCCGGTGTTCCGTCTGGCGGACCAGATCTATTCGAGCCACTCGCGGAGTCCTTCGCGGCAAGGTGTGATCATGGTGCTGCGCAAAGGGGAGAGACTGTGGGCCTTGCTGGTGGACAAGGTGACGGCGGCGAGCGAAGTTCCACTGGACCAGATGTGCCCTCTGCCGGCGGTGACAGGGGATACCCTGCGCGGACACTTTCGCGGAGTGGTTGTGGAGGAGGAGGGCATCATGCTCTACCTGGCTCCCGACCGCGTGGTTCCGCCGGAGGTTTCCGGGGTTATGAATCCGGCGCCGCAAGCCGTTCCCGCACAGACATCGCACGTTCGCGTGGCTCCGCGGAGAATCCAGGTTGGATTGCGGCGGGCGGCGCAGCAGATTATTACCTTCAGCCTGGTCCACGAGTATCCCATGCCCTCGCCGGTACGCTTTGGAGTCACGGCCGGGCAGGCGGTGGAGATCGTCAGCGAACTGCCCATCATTGCGGTTCCCCAGGCGCCGCCCTTCGTCGTGGGCCTGGCGAAGTGGCGATCGCTCCCGATTCCCGTGGTGGATCTGGGAGCATGGCTTGGGATGACACCCGCGCCATACACTCCCGGTTGCCGACTGCTGCTGTGCCGGGGAACAATCGGACGAAACGGTCGGGACGCGGGCCTGTTAGCTGTCCCGTCCGTGGACGACATTCGAAAGCTGGACCTGCCGATTGAATACCGGCCCTGGCCGGAGCCGGTGAACTGGAACGGCGCGCTCGCACTCGGCATATACCGTGCGGAACGCATGATGCTGGTGATTCCGGACCTCGACGCGATTCTCAGCTTCCAGGGTGCGGCATCTTCTTACCGGATGTAGCGCCTGGTGAGCTTCCCACACTAGCGCTTCGGCCCGAAGTAGGCCACAAATCCAATCAGCAGGGTGCTTTGGCTCCTTGCAGCGGCCAGTTCGTTGCCGCGGTCAAAGAAGGGCTTATCCGACCAGTCCCTGCGGTACTCCATCCTTGTGAGGAAGCCTTCGGCCATCTTCCACTCCGCCGTCATGGTGAACTCCTTCAAGGTTTGCGCCGTGCCCGTAATGAAACCCTTTGCATCCTTATAGACCTCAAAGCGGGGAGTAAGGGAGAACCAGTTGTTGAACGCGTAGTGGTGGGCGAAGGCGATGCCGTAGAAATCGCTATCCTGTCCATTCTTGACTTTGTCCACACCGTAGTCAAAGTTGATGTAAAAGCTGGCGTTGCCATTGGGAGTGAGCGTAACAACCGTGTCCCAGAAATGCCGGTATCCTTCGTTGGTGTGAGTCTTTTCCGGACCAACGTAGTAAGCGTTCGTCCATGAAACTTTCTTGCCGGCCATGGCGGTGGTGAAGCCCAGCGTCTTACCGCTGTTGTTGTCTTCCACATTATTCCAGCCGTTGACCACCTGCAGCCCGGCGGTGAACCAACCAGTAAGCGGTCTGGAGACGCGGGCGCCGAAGTGATAGTAAGGTCCGTTGGCGTAGAGATACGAGCGTGAGTAATTCCAGTTCAGGTAGGTCTCTGTCAACTCCGCTCCGGCGCTGGTGTAGAACTTGCCGAAATCGAACTGGAAGCCGCCCCAATCCTTGGGCTTCACGCTGACATAGGCCTGAGCGAGATGATCAAATATGTCCTGGCCCCGGGTGAGGGGTTCGGAGGCGTGCATGATATCGAAGGCGCGGCCGAATCCTATGTCAATGCGGAATCCGACAGGATCGGGATCATGCTTCAAGGTCAATTCGGCCATGTTGAGACTGAAGGAATTGGCGCGAACGTCGAAGTTCCGGAGGTTGTTGGCGCCAGAGTCCGGATGGTTGAAATTGAGAGAGTAGTACCCATCGATTGTTCCGCTGAAATCGATGGGGCCAACTGACCAGGCCGGCGGCGCGGGCGGCGGAGCCTGTTGGCTCGGAGAGTCCGGCGGCGTTTGCGTCTGGGCAAACGCCAGCGACACGGTAAACAGGATGGCGAAAAGGTCTCTCTTGAGAGCCATTGATTTGTCAACTCCAGTTTTTCGTTTCTTGAACTACTCGAGATGGAACGGGGCTGAAACCCAACTTTAGGCGTGGTATCGCCGCGGAAACCAATCAAAATTTTCGATGGGGATGATAGAGACGCCGCGCGCGAGCCAGAAGACGCGAAGAATCAGCGATTTACTTATCGTCGATAGAAATTCGTAATCTACCCGATAGAAAGGATTTTCTTGTTCGGCGGCCTGGAGCACGGCATTCTGGGACTGTTTCATCCCTATCTACCGGCTTCGAGGATTCCCGAATGAGCAAGTTAGTACTTCTGTTGACGGTTTTCGCGGCATTGGGGCAGGCACAGACCGCCGCACCGGACAAGTTTGCCGCCCTGGAAGCGGCGGTTCAGTCGGCACAATCGGCCGGCGACAATGCATGGATGCTCACCAGCGCGGCCCTGGTTCTGATGATGACGGGGCCCGGACTCGCTCTGTTCTACGGAGGTCTGGT
>JADLBG010000272.1 GCA_020847895.1 Bryobacterales bacterium | reverse complement strand
TCCACTTTCGTTTCCGCGAGTTCCAACTACCTGCTCTCCGGCCAGGTGTGATGAAATGAAAGTCCATGGCCCAGAATCAGAACAGTTCCGAAGTCTATGACGCCGTCGTGGTCGGCTCGGGCGCCGGCGGCGGCACCGCGGTTCAGGTCCTTACGGCGAAAGGACTCAAGGTGGCCCTGCTCGAAGCCGGTCCGATGCTCGATGTGAAGAAGGAGTTCAAAGAGCACAAGTGGCCTTACGATTATGACCACCGCGGAGCCGAGGAGGGCGGCAAGTCCTACTTCGGCAAGGGCAAGTCTTTCGGTTTCTTCACCACCACCAGCGGCGGCTGGCAGTTGGATGGCGAGCCATACACAGTCGGAGAGGGGAGCCAGTTTCAGTGGTTCCGGTCGCGAATTCTGGGCGGGCGCACGAATCACTACGGCAGAATGTCGTTCCGTTTCGCGGACTACGATTTCAAGCCCTACGACCGTGACGGGCTGGGCTCCAACTGGCCCATCAGTTATGAAGACATCGCCCCGTATTACGACAAGGCTGAGGAATTCATCGGGGTATGCGGGTCCATGGAAAACGTCCGCAGTTGTCCGGACGGCAAGTTCCATACGCCGCCGCCGCCGCGCGTGCATGAAACCCTCATCAAGAAAGCTTGCGACAAGCTGGGCATCATCTGCATCGCCAACCGCCGCGCCGTAATCACGAAGCCGACGAACGGACGGGCGCCATGCCATTACTGCGGGCAGTGCGGCCGCGGTTGCATGACGGCGTCGGCCTATAGTTCTTCCCAGGTGCAGGTGTTCCCGGCGATGAAGACGGGCCGGCTAAAGGTGTTTGACCTCGCCATGGCGCGCGAGGTGCTCACCAACAACGACGGCAAGGCGACCGGTGTGCTTTACATCGACAAGCGCACGCGCCAGGAGCGCGTCATCCGTGCGAAGACCGTGGTGCTGGCGGCGAGTTCGTGCGAATCCACCCGCATTCTGCTCAATTCGAAAACCAAAGAGTTTCCCAACGGGCTTGCCAACGGCAGCGGGCTGTTGGGACGCTACCTCATGGACACCGTGGGGTTCGGGCTTTCCGGATATGTTCCCGCGCTCGAGGGCATGCCCCATTACGACACCGACGGCTACGGCGGCGCGCATCTGTTCATGCCGTGGTGGCTGTGGGACAAGCACAACACACTGGACTTCCCGCGCGGATATCACATTGAAATCGGCGGCGGCTACGGCATGCCGGGCGTGGGCAGCTACCATGGAGCCGCGCGCCGCTACGGCTACGGCAAAGACATGAAGAAGAAGATCCGCGAGGGCTACGGCACGGGCGTCGGTTTTGCCGGACGCGGCGAGATGATCCCCAACATCCATTCCTACATGGAACTGGATCCGAACGTGGTGGACCAGTGGGGCATTCCGGTTCCGCGGTTCCACTTTAAGTGGACCGATTACGAATGGAAACAGGCGCGGCACATGGAGAAGACCTTCGCCGGCATCATCACCACCATGGGCGGAAGGGTCACCGGCTTGAGCGCCGCCGAGCGCGAATCCGACGGGATCTCCGTTCCCGGCACCATCATCCATGAAGTGGGCGGCGCGCGAATGGGCCGCGGCGTGAAGGACTCGGTATTGAACGGATACTGCCAGGCGCACGAAGTGAAGAATCTTTTCGTGGTGGACGGTGCAAGCTTTGTATCGAATCCCGACAAGAACCCCACACTGACCATCAATGCTCTGGCGTGGCGCGCCTGTGACTACCTGGCGGAAGAATTGAGGAAGGGCAATGTCTAATCTGGTTCCATTGGAAGCGATCGACCGCCGGGAGTTGATCCGCAAACTGGCGCTGGCAATGACGGCCATGGGGTCGCTCGACCTTGCCGGCGCGCAGCACGTCCACGAAGAAACCCGGCACGAGAAGGCAGCCAAGGGCGCCTACACGCCGAAGGCGTTGAAGCCTCACGAATACAAGACCGTCACTCGGCTGGCCGAGTTGATCGTACCCGCCGACGATGTCTCCGGCAGCGCCGTCGACGCCGGGGCTCCGGAGTTTATCGACCTTCTGTGCAGCCAGAACGAGCAACTCGCGGATATCTATCACGGCGGGCTGGCGTGGCTCGATGCCGGGATGCGGAAGCGGCACGGGAAGAGCTTCCTCGAAGCCGGCGAAGCCCACCAAACGGAGATGCTCGATGCGCTGGTGGCCGCGGGCCGCACCGAGCGCGAGCGCCGCGGCGAAGAATTGGTCTACCGCCGCAGCCCCGATTACAAGGACTTCAGCGGATACACCGTGAACCGCGCTGGCGAACTTGGCCCCGGCATCCACTTCTTCGACTGGGTGCGCAAGATGACCGTAGACGCCTTCTACACCAGCCCCATCGGCATCAAGGACCTCGGCTACATGGGAAACCGCGCCGTCTCGAAATACGAAGTGCCCGCCGAGTGCCTCGAGTACGCCCTCAAACGCAGCCCGTTCGCCTGACGCTGTTACGGAGTCCGGCCCGGAGTACGGACGCGGATGCTGAACAGCGTCCCGCCGACCGTGATGTACAGCGTGCGAAGGTCCGCTCCGCCAAAGGCGCAATTGGTCACTTCATCGCGCGGCACGGGAATCAATTCGAGCAGCTTGCCGTTCGGCGACAGCACGTAGATGCCCCCTTTGCGCGTATTGGTTTCATAGGGAGGGTGCGGCTGGTTGAGGCCCGCGGCGACGAAGAGGCGGCCCTTGCTGTCCATCTCGATGCCGTCCGGGCCGCGGCTGTCGCCCCAGTCGAAGATCAGCGTGCGTGAAGCGGCGTCGGCGCTGCCGTCGGGTTTGAGTCGAAAGCGCCACAGCTTGCGCGGAGCGCCCGCGTTGTTGTTATTGTTATCCGCAACGTACAGATATCGATCGCCGGGTGAAACCAGGATCCCGTTGGGGCGGCCCACCTGTTCCCGGCTCAGGATGCGCGTAACCTTCCCCGGCGCATCGATGCGATACACTCCTTCGACGCTCATCTCCATGCCGTCACGCCTGCCGTAGCGCGGGTCCGTGAAATAGATGCGGCCCTTGCCGTCGAGGGCAAGGTCGTTCGGCGAGTTGAAGCGGTGTCCTTCATACGCATCGGCAAGCACGGTGACACCGCCGCCGGGTTCCGTTCGCGTGATGCGGCGGTTCCCGGCTTCACAGGTTACAAGGCGGTTCTGGTGGTCGAAGATGAGACCGTTGGCGCCACCGGAGGGATCGCGGAAAACCTGAACGGACCCGGTAGCCGTATCCAGCCGGAAGATACGGTTTCGTCCCGTGAAGTAAAGACTGCCGCGGCCGTCCCAGGCCGGCCCTTCGCTCGCGCCGGCGTCGTTCTCCACCTTGAGAGTCGCGCCGGGTTCGGTGATGGGGCCCGCCGCGTGGAGCGCGCCGGCGAACGTAAGGGCGAGGGCGAAATCGAGGAACACTCTGGTGATTGTATAGAAAAGCCGCCGCTGCGCGCATCCCGCAAGAGCGCCCTAAGTCTCTGATGCAGTATCATATTACCTGAGTGGCCTTGTCCGGCATCCGTTGGCTTTCCACGCTTGCTGTCCTGCTGGCCGTTATCCCTCGCCCTACCGACGCCGCGCCTTGGGACTACGAAGGCAAGATCGTGGCCGAGGTTCGCTTCGACCCGGAATACCAGCCTTTGCCCGCCGCCGAACTCCGCCTTCTCGTGGGGATTCAGCCCGGACAGGCGCTTACTTCGTCCGCTGTGCGGGAAGCCATCCAGAAACTCTACGCCACCGGACGTTACGATGAACTGCAGGTGGACGCCATCCTCAAGGAAGGAAAGGTGGTCCTCACGTTTTTCACCAAGCAGAACTGGTTCATCAGCCGCGTTTCGGTGGAAGGGGTGGATGAGCCTCCGAACCGCGAGCAACTGGTCAGCGCGACGAAGTTTGAACTGGGCGCGCAATATACCGAGAAGGGACTGGCCGAGGCACTGAAGGGACTTGAGGACCTGCTGCAGGCGAACGGCTTCTATTCACCCCACATTCAGCCGCTGGTGGAGCGGTTTCCCGACAACGACGAGTTGCACGTGCTTTTTCTCATCGACGCCGGTCCACGCGCCTATTACACGCGTCCGAACATTGCCGGCAACCTGCGCCTCCCTGTAAAGGACATCCTGGGCGCCACGAAATGGAAGCGCTGGTGGGGGTTGCTCGGCTGGAAACAAGTGACCGAATCACGCACCCAGCAGGGCTTGGAACGCGTGCGGCGCACCTACTTGCAGCACAATTTCCTCCTCGCCAAAGTGAACCTCGATTCGCTGTCCTTCAACCGCGATTACAACATTGTCCGGCCGGATATCCAGGTGGAGGCCGGGCCGAAGGTCAACGTGAGCACGACCGGCGCCAAACTGTCCCGCGGTCATCTGAAGGAACTCGTCCCGGTTTTTCAAGAGCAGTCGGTGGATCAGGATTTGCTCGAGGAAGGAGCGCGCAAGATTACGGAGCATTTTCAGTCGCAAGGTTACTTCGACGCCGATGTCTCTTACGACGTCACCGATGTCTCAAGGGATGAAGAGAATATCGAATACGACATTGACCGCGGCGGCCGTTACAAAGTGGTCAAGGTGGGCATCACCGGGAACAGGTATTTCGACGAGTTGACGATTCGCGAACGGATGAGCGTCATCCCCGCCGGGCGCATCAGCGCCCGCAACGGAAGATACAGCGAGGAATTGCTGAACCGTGACATCAACGCCATCGAGGAGCTCTATCACAGCAACGGATTCCGCGATGTCCGCGTCGAGTCCCATGTGGAGCGGGATTACGGCGGCAGAGAGCACCAGGTGGCCGTGTTCCTCAAGATCATCGAAGGCCCCCAGTGGTTCGTCAACTCACTCGATATCTCCGGAGTGGACCTGCGCCTGTATTCCTATATCCAGTCGATGCTCACCTCCACCGAAGGGCAGCCTTATAGCGCCTTTAATATCGCCACCGACCGCGACAATATTCTCAACTTCTATTTCGACAACGGATATCCCGACGCCAGCATGGAGGTGACGGCGACCGCCTCCTCGCGAGAACACATGATGGACGTCAAGTATACGGTGCACGAACGCCGCCGCCTCTTTATTCGCGATGTGGAGATCAACGGATTGTCCGCCACACGGCCGAGCCTGGTGATGAGCCGCATTCGCCTGGTTCCCGGCTCGCCGCTTTCTCTGAGCAACATGGTGTTGAGCCAGCGCCGCCTGTACGACCTCGGCATCTTCGCCAAGGTGGATATGGCGCTGCAGAATCCGCTCGGCCAGACTCGCGAGAAGCGCGTCCTTTACCAATTTGAAGAAGCCAGCCGCTAGTCCTTCAACGCCGGTGTCGGCGCGGAGTTCGGACGAATCGGAGGAGGCACAACGAATCTCAGTTCGCCCGCCGGCACCTCCACGTTCGCGCCGCGCATCCTGCTTGGGTTCAGCCGGCTCAATTTCCTCGGCTTGGGTCATACTGTCGGACTCCAAACCCGCTTTTCCACGTTGCAGAAGAGGGCCATTGTCAACTACCTGGCCCCCCAATTTCAGGACCGCGAAAATCTCAATCTCACGCTGACGGCGCTCTACGATGATTCGCGCAACGTGAACACCTTCACCTCGCGCCGCCTGGAGGGGGCCGTGCAGTTGGGCCAGCGGTTCTCGAGGGCATTCTCCGCCCAGTACCGGCTGGTTTTCCGCCGCGTGTCCACCTCTGATGTCAAGATTCTCGAGGGTCTGATTCCCCTCTTCTCGCAAGCCGTGCGTGTGGGGTTTGCCGGGAGTTCGCTGATTTATGATCACCGGGACGATCCGATCAACGCCACACGAGGTTACTACGCCTCAGTGGACGTTTCGCTTGCCACCAAGGGATTGGCCTCACAGACGGAGTTCGGCCGCCTCCTGGGCCGCAACTCGAGCTACTACCGCGTCGGCCGCGATGTCGTTCTTTCGCGCAACACAACCTTCGGATACATCGGAAATTACGGCAACACCGATATCCCGCTCCCGGAACGGTTTTTCGCGGGCGGCGCCACCTCTCACCGCGCGTTTCCGGAAAACCAGGCCGGTCCCCGCGATCTGGTCACCGGCTTCCCCATCGGCGGACGCGCGCTTCTGTTCAACCAGACTGAAATCCGGTTCCCCTTCATCGGGAACAATCTCGGCGGCGTCATTTTTCACGATGCCGGCAACGTCTATTCCGGGCTGCGCGATATTTCCTTCCGCTTCAAGCAGCGCAATGACCAGGATTTCGACTACATGGTGCACGCCGTCGGATTCGGGGTGCGGTACCGCACTCCCATCGGTCCGGTGCGGTTGGATTTCGCTTACGGAATCAATTCGCCGGCCTTTGTCGGATACAAAGGCTCGATCACGGACTTGATCAACAATCCGCCCAAGCCCGGCGACCAGGCGCCGCAGCGGATTTCCCACTTCCAGTTTCATTTCAGCCTGGGGCAGGCTTTCTGATGACAGGGGCGATTCAGCGGCGCTTTCTCGTTTGGCTCGCACTTCCGGCGCTGGCTCTGCCATGCGCCGCGGAGATCATCGACCGCATCGCCGCCACTGTCGGCACGAAGGTGATCACCGAAAGCATGGTGATGGAACAGATCCGCCTGGCGGCTTTCTATGACAACAAGGAGCCCGATTTCTCCTCCGCCTCCAAGCGAAACGCCGCCGACACGCTCATCTCGCAGACGCTGCTGGTGCAGGAGATGGATGATACCCGTTATCCCGATCCTCCGATGAGCGAAGTGCTCCAGTACCTCAAAGACATCATCATGCCGCGCTTTTCGAACGAGGAGGCGTATCGCAAGGAACTCGCCCGCCGCCGGCTCACGGACGACGAGGTGCGCCGCTTCCTTCAGTTGATGATCCGGTCGGTGGATTTTATCGACCTCCGCTTCGGCCGCGGACAGCAGGTTTCGAGCGCCGAAATTGCCGCCTGGTACCGCGATCAGTTTCTGCCGGAATATGCGAAGTCCCATCCGGGCAAGCCCGCCCCGCCGCTCGATGATGTCTCCGACCAGATCGAGACGGCGTTGCTCAAACAGAAGACCGATGCGGCTACCGAGGAGTGGCTCAAGCAGGCGCGGGCCGGAGCCGACATCCGCTATCGTGAAGAGGTGTTTCAATGAAACGATTCGCCCGCTGGCTCATCCGCACCGTCTTGATACTGTCGGCACTGTGCGTCCTGGCCGGCATCGCAGGTTTCCTGTTGATTCGTACCCAATGGGCCCGCAATCAAATTCGAATGCGAATCGTTTCGGCCGTGGAGACCGCCACCGGCGGCAGAACGGAACTGAAGAGCTTCGACTTCGACCCCGTGGCTCTTCGCGTCACGGTGAAGGGTTTCGTGCTGCACGGCAAGGAACGGGACGGAGCGCCGCTGGCAAGTGTCGGAGAAATCCGCGCGGGCGTCAGAGTGGTCTCCTTCGTCAGCCGCAAGGCGTACCTCGACTCGCTCGAAGTGGACAAGCCTGACGTCCGCATCATCATTTTCCCTGACGGGTCTAACAACATACCCGGCCCGAAGATTCCCAAGCCCCAGGGAAGGAGCATCTTCGAGCAGTTTGTCGCCATCTCCGCGCGCCGCTTCGTTCTCAAGGAAGGGATGTTCACGTACGACAATCGCAAAGTCCCCATCGAACTGAGCGCCGAACATCTCAAGATCAACTTCGGGTGGGAAAGCGACGGGCCGCGCTATCGCGGCGTGGTTTCCGCCGAACCGTTCCATTTCCGATGGCCGAAAGTGGCCCCGCTCGATTTCGACACCCGCGTGGAACTCACCATGGACAAGAACGGCCTCCAGTTCCAACATGCGCAGGCGCGCCGCGGAAAGTCGCTGCTGCGGGCGGCGGGATGGATGAAGGACTATCACTCTCCGAAACTGGACTTGAATGTCGAAGGAGAGTTTCTCATGAAGGAGTGGGCGAAAGAGATGCGCCTGCCGGTGGAGCCCACCGGGAACTCGCACTTCCGGGGCAGGTTTACGTACGGCGACGGCATGTACGTTCTCGCCGGGCCTGTCCGCGGTCAAGGGCTTGCGGTGCGCGAGAATGGCTGGTCGGTGGAAGGCATCCATGTGACCGCGGACGTTCGCCTGGAGCCCGAGATGGTCACCTTCGCCAAGGTCCACATGTCGGCGCTCGAAGGCGACTTCGACGGTACCGCCGCCATTCGTCACTGGCGCGGCTTCGAGGTGAGAGGAGCGGTCTCGGACCTGGCGCTGGAAGATATCCGCCGGGTGGAGGCGACGGCGAGACCGCTAGCCTGGTCTTCGGCAATCTCGGGCCCCGTGCAATTAGACGGACTGTTCGCGGAATCCGGCGTACGCAATTTCGTGATGCAGGCTCACCTTGTGTTCGAGCCCGCCGAGACAAAAATTCCCCTCGAAGGCACTGTGAATTTTCGCTATCAGCAGGAAGGGCGCCAGCTCTCGTTTGAATCTTCATACTTAAAAACACCTCGCACCCGAGTTAGTTTTACCGGCGACGTCGCGAAGAACATGCGGGTGATGGTGGACACCACGGATCTCAATGACTTCCTTCCCGCCGCGGCACTGGTGAGCGAGAATCCGCCTCAATCGCTGCCGGTGCAGTTGGACGGCGGTTCGGCGCATCTCGATGGCCAGGTGTCGGCTCCGCTCGATTCTCCGCGGCTGAATGGCCACGTGCAAATGACCAAGGTGGTCTACGAAAAGCAAACGATTGACAGCGTTTCCGCCGATGTCGAGGTGGACGCCGCCCAACTGGCGGCGCGAAACGTTTCTCTCACAGGGGCGGGCAGCACGGTGACAGGCGACCTGCGAATGAGTCTGGAGGGGTGGCGCGCCACGGAGCGGAGTTCCATACAGGCGCAAGTGAACCTGCGCCAGGTTTCCATCGACCGGCTTGTGCAGGGCAGGGATCTCCCGGTTGTTCTTCGCGGCGCGCTCTCCGCCTCGGGGAAGGTGGACGGCACACTCGGCGCTCCCTCCGTCAGCGCCAAGCTGAATCTTAGCCCTGTCACGGTGGATCAGGAGCCGTTCGATTCCATCCGCGGAAACCTGGTGTTCCACCCCGACCTGATCGAGTTTACGGACGGCGAGGCGGCGCACCGCGCCGGGCGCATCCCATTCAGCGCCCGCTACGAGCACCCCCGTGAAGTGTGGAACAGCGGGCATCTCACTTTCGAGGTGTCGGCGAGAAATGCTCAACTTGGCCTCATACACGCGGTCCGCGCCGCGCGCCAGGATGTCGACGGCACCGTAGACTTGAAGGCCTCCGGAAGTATTCAGATTGATCAGGGACAGCCGCACGTTCAATCCATTCAGGGGTCGGCCGCCGTCCGGCAATTCACTCTTTCGAAAACGCAGATTGGCGGATTGAAACTCGAGTTGAAGACGCAAGGCGAACTCGTATCGGCAAAGGCTGCCGGTGACCTTCTCGGCTCCCCCATCAAGGGCAGCGGAGAGTGGCAGATTCGCGGCGACGCCGTAGGTTTGGGAACACTGGAATTGGGGACGCTCACGATCTCGAAGGTGAGGCAGATTCTCGCCGCTGCCGGTTTCAAACGGCCTATCCCTCTGGATGGGTCCTTCCGGGGAGAGATTGTTGTCAGCGGCGCTCTGTTGAAGCCGAGGACACTGCGCGCCCGGGCGAACCTCTCCGATTTGACGCTGACGCCGCAGGCGGGGAATGATCAGATCACTTCGACGGTTCTTCAGGAACTGACGCTGCGAAACAACGGCCCGGTGGTATTCGAGGCTGACGAAAAGGGGCTGCAAGTGGTTCAGGCGCAGCTCACGGGAAAAGAGACGAACATACAACTTTCCGGCAACATCGCCACCTCGGCGCGCAATGCGTGGAACATTGTCCTGAAGGGCGGGTTGAACCTGGGTATTTTTCAGAACTACGTGCCGGGGCTTCGAACGTCGGGCTCCGCGATTGTGAACGCCACCGTGAGAGGAACGCTCGATGAGCCGCTGCTCGGGGGGCGAATGGAGATCAAGGATGCCACGGTGATTCATCGCGACATCCCGAACTCGATTGAGAAGGCGAACGGCCTTGTGGCGTTTGACCGCAATCGGGCCCTGCTGCAGAACTTCACCGCCCAATCCGGCGGAGGGGAGTTGAAGCTGAACGGTTTTGTGACTTTTCCGACCGGCGATGAGCAGATCACCTACCGGATCAACGGCCAGTTGGACCATATTCGCATCCGTTATCCCGAAGGCGCGAGCACGACGGTGAACGCCAACCTCTCGCTGACGGGCACCGCGGACCAGAGCCTGCTGAGCGGGGTGGTTACGGTTCTCCGTTCCGGGTTCACGCCGCGGACCGACATCGGGAGTCTGCTTCTGGAGCCTTCGAAGCCCATCCAGGCACCCACTTCGAGCGCGTTCCTGCGCGGGATGCAGTTTGACGTGCGGATGGTGAGCGCGCCGAATCTGGTATTGGAGACTTCGCTCACGCGGGGGTTGCAGACGGAGGTGGAGTTGCGAGTCCGCGGGAGCCCTTCGAAGCCCATCATTCTGGGCAATGTCTCGGTGACGCAAGGAGAGCTGAATTTTTTCGGTACGACGTATCACATCACGCGGGGGACGGTGAGCTTCTTCAACGCGGCGCGGATCGAGCCGGTGCTGGATCTGGACCTCGAGACCTCGGTGCGCGCCATCACGGTGAGCATGAACATTTCGGGGCCTATCGACAAGCCCAACATCACCTACCGCTCGGACCCTCCGCTGCAGCCTTCGGACATCATCGCCCTGTTGGCGGTGGGGCGCACGCCGGTGAGTTCCACAACCGTGGCGACACCCACCAACGTGGGCGGCACTACGAACACCTTCTTCGCGGGCACGGACACACTGCTTGGGCAGGCGCTGAGTTCGAGCGTCAGCGGGCGGCTGCAACGGTTTTTCGGGGTGAGCCGCGTGAAGATCGATCCACAGTTGACGGGAGTGGAATCCACGCCGCAAGCCCGCCTGACGATTGAACAACAGATTTCGCGCGACATCACGCTGACGTACGTGACCAATCTCACCGGCACGCTGCAACAGTTGGTGCAGTTGCAGTGGGACATCCGGAAGAACTGGTCGCTGATCGGGGTGCGCGATGAGAATGGGGTGGCGGGCGCCGACATTCTCTACCGGAAGCGCTTCAAGTAGTGTTTTGTGCAAATGTACCTGCCGTTATTCAACAGCGAAGCCCAGCGCAACGGCGTTGGCACGGACGCGCTGGTCTCGCGTGAGAATCGTCACGAGGGCGGGCGGGTCACCCAAGGCTGCCGCGGTCGCCAAATGAATTGCGTCCAAGGTACGGACCGGTTCCACCGGAAAGGGGGTTCCGGCGTGGGCGAGGATGGTCTCAGTGATACTTACGACGTAACAACGCCGGCTAAACCTCTCGATGGTGCGCAGCGCCGCCCGTTGTTGTTGAACCGTGATCCTTCCCGAAAGACGGGCGCGAAGCACCGCTCGTCTGGCTTCGGTCACTGTCAGAGCGGATGTCACCCGCTGCGCCTGAGCACGGATGGAGGCCTTTGCCGCCAGGTCACCCTCGAGCAGAGCGGCGACCAGAGCGCTTGATTCTATGTAGCGTCTGTTAGAGTCTCCCTCGACCGCGGTGGAGGAATGCCTCCCGGCCCGCCGCGGCAGGGGAGACGGAACTGTCTTACGCTTCGCCACGGTCACTGTCGATCAGGGCGGCCGCCGTGCCGGGAGCGAGACGAATCATAGGACAGCCTTCCAATGGGTCGCCGTCCTCGCCAGGCGGG
>JADLBG010000271.1 GCA_020847895.1 Bryobacterales bacterium | reverse complement strand
TCCGATGAACTCGAGATGCGCGGCATCCGCAATGTGGTCGACCTGAGTGCCGCGGTGCCGAACCTGTACGCGGGTGCCAGTGCCGGCACCACGGGCATTGCGGTCTACGGCATCCGTGGCGCGAACTCCAGCCAGCCTTCGATTTATGTCGACCCGCCGATCGGCATGTATCTCGACGGCGTCTATCTCGGCAAATCACAGGGCAGCGTGCTGGATGTCGTCGACATCGAGCGCATCGAAGTGCTGCGCGGCCCCCAGGGCACACTGTTCGGTCGCAACACCGAAGGCGGCGCGATCAACTTCGTGACCCGCCAGCCCAGCGGCGAGTTCAGCGGCCGGTTTGAAGTGAGTGGCGGTGAATACAACCACAAGATCGGCCGGTTGCACGTGGACCTGCCGCGCTGGGGAGTCCTGAGCGCGAGCCTCACCGCACGCAAGGAGAAGATGGACGGGTGGGCGGAGAACCTGACGGGTCCCGACGATCTGGGCGCACTCGACAAGGACGCCTACCGGGCCGTGCTCAAGTTCGACTTTGCGGACAGCTTCAAGGCGTCCTACGCCTACGACTACTCGAAGGCCGACAACACGCCACCCGTGACCAGCCTCTTCTCCCTGAGCGGCTGGGCGGGCACGTTCCCGACCGTCTTCGGCCCGGCTCTCGGTGGGGGCATCCAGACCGCGATGACGCCTTACGTCACCACGTCACGTCCCGACAAGGTGAGCACGCCCGCCGGCATGCCCCTGTGGGAGAAGATCAAGAACGAGTCGCACACGGTCGTGCTCGACTGGAACGCGACCGACACCGAGCACTTCAAGTACATCTTTGCCGATCGTTCATTCGACTACGAGGACCAGCAGTCGATCAGCGGCACGCCGCTCGCGAGCATCACCGTCCCGTTCCCGTTCGGCATGCTCGCAGCCTTCAACCGGTCCACGACCTACGAACAGCAGTCGCACGAACTGCAGTGGCTGGGCAACCACGACAAGTTCCGGTATGTCCTTGGCCTCTACTACTTCGAGGATGAAGCCGCGACGGTCGGACCGCAGAATTTCAGCCTGTTTGGCTCGGCTCCGAGCAGCGGCCTCGTGGGCGCCGACACTGAAGCGAAGGCCGTGTACAGCCAGGTCGACTGGGACTTCGCCGATCGCTGGACTCTGACGGCCGGCATCCGCTACACGGAGGAGACCCGCAGCGGCGCCACCCACAGGTATTTGACCAATGGCTACAAGGGCCCCTTCCTGATGGACAATACGGCGCAGTGTGCCGTCTTGCGCCAGACCTGCATCCCGTTGACCACTTACAGCGCGGACTTCTCGGGCACGACGCCGATGGCGGCGCTGTCCTTCAAGTACAGCGACAACCTGAACCTGTACGCGCGCGTGGCGCGCGGGTTCAAGAGTGGTGGCTTCAGTTCCGAGCTGATCGACCCACGCGTCAACACGCCCTACAAGCCCGAGTTCTCGACCAACTACGAGATCGGCGCCAAGTCGACCCTGTGGGATGGGCGTGCCACTCTCAACGCCACGGTATTCTTCACCGAGATCTCGGATCAGCAGGGCACCATTCTCGTACCCGGCACCACGCAGAACTTCCTGCAGAATGCGGGCGAGAGCGAACGCAAGGGCTTCGAACTCGAAACCCGGGTGCGGGTGGCGGATGGCTGGACGTTCGGCCTCAACTACGGCTATCTCGATGCGAAGTACAAGAAGTACCTCGACAACTCGTTCGCGCCGGGACGCCCGGTCATCGACACGGCGAGCAACCGTCTGCCGGGCTTTGCACCGGAAAACACGATCGGTGCGAACCTGGATGGTCGGCTGTTCCAGTCTGAGTACGGCGATTTGCGCCTGATCGTCGACTACAGCTACGTCGACAGCTTCTACCTGTACGCCGTGAACAAGACTCTGGCGTCGCCGAACGCCGGCGGCTCCTATACGGCGGCTGCAGACGGGATTCCGGCCAGCAACCTGACCAATGTGCGCCTGTTGTTCTCGGACATCCCGGCGGGCCCCGGCCATCTGAACTTGTCGCTGCTCGTCAGGAACGTGACCGACGAGGACAAGATGAACCAGGGCATCGACTTCAGCATGTACCGCACTGCCAACTGGCAGGAGCCGCGGACCTGGCTGGTGACTGCCGGCTACAAGTGGTAAGCACCCACTGATCAGCCACTCTGCAAGGGGCGCCGGTATCTGCCGGCGCCCCTTTTTCTTTGACGGTACTATTTCGTGGCAGTGACCTGACGGGTCGGAGGCTGGCTCGCCAGCATGATCATCGCTTCGAGCGCGCGCGCCTGCTGCGCCTCCGAAAGCAGGAGCCGTCGATGACGGCCGCGCTCCCGCGGAGTGAATCCGGATCTGCCACCCTCCAGCACTTCGACGGTCCCGGCAGCGGACAGCGTGAAATAACCGGCTTCAGGGCGTGCGGCATACAGCACGGATGTCAGGTCGTAGGTGGCGTGATCGTGGGGTGACCCTGGAGTGTTTGAAAGACTGCGATAGAACGACGCGGCGTATCGGTACGTCTCGGCTATCGGATGATGATCGACGTAATTGAAATAGCTGTCGATCGCGGATTGGGGAAAGAGCATGCGGGCACCGACCTCGCTGCCACTGACCACAATGGGCGTTGGCCATTGCCCGAAGACTTTGCGGGCGGCAGGTACATCGAGTTCCAGATTGAATTCCTGCACTCCAGTTGCCGCAAAATTTCCGGCCATGACGGACAGGACTTTCACCTTCTGACCGACAAGGACTCGGCCATCCGAAGGACTGGCGCCATCCGGCTGGCTGTCGAGCAGCCGCGCCAGATTGCTCAGGTAGCCGACGCCGATCATGACGACACTCTGGTCGGGTTGCCTTGCCAGAACTCTTCGAAGAAGCGTTGCCGCATCTTCGTGATCCCTGACAGCCGGCGCATCGCGCGCGATGTACTCCGTGTAGTTGATTCCATTCGGCGATGGCAAGTACTTGCCATACCGTGAGTCCTCGAGAACCTGCGGCGTTACTCCGCCCGACACCACGCCAACAGGAATTCCTCCACGGCCATAGAACGTATTGATCAGCTCCACGAACCGCGCCGCCCACTCTGTTTCCGTACTGATCGTCACTGCAAGGAGTTCGATCTCTCCGCGACTCTCGAGGGCGTGCAGCATGGCGAGCGCCAGCGCATCGTCGATGTCACCATACATGTCGGTATCGAAGATGACTTTGACCGGTCCCGTCCTGTTCCAGG
>JADLBG010000270.1 GCA_020847895.1 Bryobacterales bacterium | reverse complement strand
TTCGATGAGCACGGGTTCACGCCGAACGCGCTTTGGAATGTGCGCCGCTCGCCTCCGACGAGTCCGTACCATTCCGGGTGCGCTTCGAAATACGAGAGCTTGCCGTCGTGGTTGCGGTCGCCGCGGAATTCGGCGCTGTCCTTCGGGTAAGGATCGGAGCCGCGGTAGGGGTATTCGTCTTCGGGATTCAAGTAGCGCTCGAAGAACCAATGGCCGCCGGCGTTCAGGCGGAGCCCAAGCATGCGCATGAACAGTCCTTCCCTGTCCGCGGCCGTCCAGAAGTTGATGCGGTTGCGCGCCATCCAGATGTGGAACTCGCGGTTACCGCGCGGTTCCCAGGCCCAGAAACCGCGGGTCAGGAACCGCGGATGCTCGACCACAGTGGAAGTGGGCATGCGCAACCGGTGCGCGGTGGGGACATGTTCGCCGTCGGCTCCGGGCGCGTACCATCGGATGCCCTGCATTTCGAGGAAGTGATAAACGGAGTAGAGCAGACCGGTTGAGTCGTGACCCGCCAAATACAGCCGGCCTGCCAAGGGGATCAGCGCGAAGCTTTCCGGCGCGTCGAGTCCTTTGGGCATTTCCCGTGGGGCGCCGCGCTCGCTGGAGTCATCGAGGCGCAGTAGATGAAAGCGCGCTGTTCGAGCGGCCGCGGTCCCGGCGGCGACGATGGGGAACGCGGCGGCATCGGCCGGAGACACGCCGCTGAGCCGGCACAGATATTCGCGTAACTCCCCGGCGGCGTATAGCGTCGCCTTGATGCTCAGATTGCTTTCGCTGAGTTCGGCTGCTTTGGCCGCGGCGGGCGATTCGTAAGGAGAGAAGGAGGCGGCGATCGGCGTCCGCGAATCCGGCGGCGCTCCCAGGCAGAGACTTGCCGCGAGGCAGGCCAGGGCGATGCGAAACATAGCTCGATTGTGAGGCCGTCCGCGCAAGGCGTCAATGCCGAATTGCATCCGCCGGTTGACAGGAGGTTCGAACCGGTGAGCATATTGACATGTGATGAATTCCGGGTCCCTAACTCGTATACTCGCGCTGGCGGCTGCCGCGGCGGTGCTCGTTTCGTGCTCCCGGCCGGGCGCGAAGACCGCCTCCGCGGTTTCCGCCCCGGCTGAGCGCCCCGCCTGGGTGAAACAAGGCATTGTGATGGTGGGAAGCTGGGAGCCGCCAAGTTTTCAAGTTCGCCGCGGCGGCCAGGAAGTTAATGCCGCCGAACTGTGGAAAGCCGAACGTACGGAGCATAGCGTCCGCAAGCTGAAGGAACTCGGCGTGACCCTTGTGATTACGAGTCTCCACAAGGCAGCGGGTTTGAAAGCCGAGGCCGGGGAAATCGAAGCCAACCGCAAGTTCGTCGAACTTGCGCACCGTTATGGCATCAAGGTCGGCGGCTACGTCGGCTCAACCATGGCCTATGAGACGTTCTTCGCCGAAGAGCCCGATGCCCACAACTGGATCCAGACCGACGAGTTCGGCCGGCCGATTTACTACAACAGTGACCAGACCTTCCGCTACGTGGCCTGCCGCAACAACCCCGGCTACCGGGCCTTCGTCGAGAAGGTGCTGCGCCTGGGCGTCCAGGATCTGAAGCTCGACCTGATTCACTTCGACCAGATGTCGTGGTGGCCCGAGCCGGGTTCCTGCCGCTGCCGCTATTGCCAGGCGGAGTTCCACGAGTTTCTCCGTACACGCTACAGCGGCGAGCAACGGATGGCGCGCTACGGATTCACTCTGCTCGACTACATGGCGCCGCCGCCCTACAATTCCCGCACGGGAATCCTGCAACTCACGGACCTGCACAATCCGCTGATGCAGGACTGGGCGTTGTTCCGCGCCGCCAATCTGGCAAAGCGTTTTGCCGAGTACGACAACTACATCCGCGCGATGCGGCCCGACGTGGCGGTGGAAGGCAATCCGAACATCAACCTCGGCTCCAATCTGGGGTTCCGCCT
Organism: Bryobacterales bacterium; assembly: GCA_020847895.1. Classification (GTDB taxonomy): domain Bacteria; phylum Acidobacteriota; class Terriglobia; order Bryobacterales; family Bryobacteraceae; genus CADEFT01. The sequence continues at coordinate 5,739 of JADLBG010000270.1, read as the reverse complement.
CGGCGTCGATTATCCGCGGCTTCTGCGCACCGCCGATATCTTTTGGAGCGAAGAGCCCAACCACGCGGCCTGGGCGCCCGATGGCCGCATCATCACCAAGATCCGCTCATTCAAGGTTGCGCGCGCGATGGACCGCTCCGTGTTCCTGTACACCGGCGGCCGCTACGGCGCGCAGACCGCCGCCAGCCCTCCGGAACTGCGCATCGCCGAGGCCATGGCGTACAACGACGCCAATCTCGGGATGGTCGGCGACCTGTCGGCGGATGGCACGGAATTGACACCCGCGGCGGCGCGCTACGTGAAGTTCTTCCACGAACACCTGAAAGACCTCGCCGGCAGCCGCGGCGTGCCGAACGTGGCCATCCTGCGCGCCTTCCCGTCTATCGAATTCAATCCGGCGCGCTCGAACGTGAGTACAATGCTGTTCGAGCAAACCCTGATCCAGTCGCGGATTCCCTTCGACATCGTGTTCGAACCGCATCTGGCGGATCTCGCCCGCTATAAGGTGCTCGTGCTGGCGAATCAGGACGCTTTGAGCGACCGGGCGGTGGCGCAAATCCGTGCGTATGTGCAGGCCGGCGGCGGCCTGGTGGCGACCGAAGATTCATCGCTGCTGACGGACTGGCGGCTTCGGCGGCCGAAATTCGGCCTCGCCGATGTGTTCGGCGTCGATTCTCCAGCCAAGCCCGGAGTGCCCACCACCGCTGTGCTGGCCGGCGCTCCGGAAACGAAGCACGAGTCCGCCGCCGCGGAGCGCCTCGTGCAACATACGTTCGGCAAGGGCCGTTCCGTCTACATACCGCGCATCGAACCCTCCACGCCTCCGCCGCCCGCTCAGATCAACTATAGTTTCGGCAATCAGTACTGGACATTGCCCAGGAACGCCAAAGACATGGTCAGCGCGCTCGACTGGGCGTCAGACGGGAAACTGGTGGCGGATATCCAGGCGCCGGCTTCGGTCGCGGTCGAACTCGAGGAGCAGCGCGGTTCGAAGACGTGGCTGCTGCATCTGATCAATTTCGATTTCCAGCACCCCGCGCGCGATATTGCGGTCCGGCTTCGCCTGCCCGCGGGAGCCAGGGTGCGGGAGGCTGTTGTATCTTCGCCCGACCTCGAGACGCGCGACACTCTGAAGCCGGCCATGCAGGGCGACACCGTGTCATTTCGCATCCCCCGGCTCGCGATCTACGACCTCGTGCGAATACAACTCACATCGGATTGAACCGTCAGGAAGCGGGAAGCGCGCCGCCGCGCCGAACCGCGGCGGGCGGAGAGGAGTTGACATGAGGATTCGGGCGCATAAACTGCGGGATTACCGCCTGGAAGGCTGGAAAGAGAAGATCGCCGGACGTTGGAGCTACGCGCGGCTTGCCGCCGATCCGCAATGGCGTGACGGCTGGATCAGCTTCGACTCGGTAACCTGGAACCCGCATGACGGGCTGGTGTATTGCGGGCTCAACTCGATCGACGGCGACCTGCTGTATGCCTTCTCGCCCGCGGATGGAAAGTTCGAGTGTCTCGATACGCGCCGGTGGACGGACGAGTTCGACGTGAAGATCCACCGCACGCTGCTGGTGAACCCGCGAGACCGGAAATTGTATTTCGCCACCTCGCTGCTCCACGATGTCGAGCGGCAGCGCGAAGCCAAGGGCGGCAAGGTGGTCCGCTACGATCCGGTGTCGCGGAGCTATGACATGCTCGGCGTGCCTCTCCCGCGGCTCTACATTCAGTCGATCGCCGCCGATTGGACGCGCGGCTTCCTATACGGGTTCACCTATCCGGCGGAGTTCGTCTTCCGGCTCGACATCGCGAGCGGGGCGGTGGAGAACCTGGCGTACGTCGGCAATGCCATTTTCTTTGCCCAGCCGCACAACGGCGTCGTGGACCGGGAAGGCTGGCTGTGGGGGACGTGCGCGGAGACGCGGGCGTGGGACGAAATCACGGGTCCGGTTCCAATCCGGCTGTTCAAGTATCATCCCGAGGGCGGCCGGTTCGTGTGGTTCGAGCACGGGCTCTCACGGCGTACGGACGCGCGGCAACTGGCGCCGGATCCCCCGGCGCCCGAAGGAGCGGCCAGCGCGCTCGCCCAGACGCGTCACAAGGACGACTACGGCTTCTGCGATTCCATGGCCTACGACGGAGAGCGCTACATCTACGCCGGCACCACCGCGGGCGTGCTGGCGCGCATCGACACGGCAAGCGGCGCGGTGGAGAAGGTGGCGCGCGTGATGGCCACGGGGCGCTTCCCCGCGCTCGCCTTCCTCGACGGCGTGCTCTACGGAGGCGGCGGGATGAACGGCTGGACGCAATTGATGCGCTGGGACACGCGCACGGACCGCATCGAGACGTTCAACGATCTCACTGATCCCGAAATCGGCGACAAGCCGGCCCGTATTCACGAGATCGCCGTGGACAGCCGCCACACGTTGTATCTCGGCGAGAACGACAACCACCTGCGATCGAGCTACCTGTGGACGGCGCGGCTCGATTAAGCGGCCCGCGGTTTTCCGTTCCTACCAGCTCAGCCGTATGCCGCCGCGCACCTGACGCTGATCGAGGTTTGCCGAAGTCACCATCAGGAAGTTGCCCGCGTTGATGTTCGCGTTCGGCGCGTTGAAATGCGGGGTATTTGTCGCATTCGCGGCCTCGACGCGGAACTCGAGCGTCCACGGTTCTTTGATCACCAGGCGCCGGAAGAGCCCCAGGTCGAGGTTCACCGTGCCTGGGGCGCGCAGAATGTTGCGGCCCGATGTCCCGTAGCGGACGCCGGCCGGAGCGGCGAAAGCGGTGGGATCGTAGAACGGCTGCCCCACCCCGATTCCGCCCGGCTTGTCAACCGTCGTCTTGACCTGGTCCGCTGTCTGCGTGTTGCCGGGAGCATTCAAAGCCCCCTGCGCGGCGCCCACCGTAAACGGCCTGCCCATGAATGACGCGAAAACGCCGTTGAGCTGCCAGCCCCCAAGAATCCAGCGCGCTACGCCGGATTGCGCGAAGGGCTTTCCCTTGCCGGCAGGCAGTTCGTATACGAAACCCACCTGCAATGTGTGCGGAATATCGTAGCCCGCCAGCGCGCGGTTACGGTTGAAGACCGGAGCCCAGTTCCAGGCGATGGTGCCCGTCCAGCCGTCTTCGTCGGTCCAGTTGATCGCCTTTGAAAACGTGTACGCGCCTTTGAGGGTGAGCCCGTGGATGGCGCGGCGGTTAAAGGCGAACTGCGCCGCATGATAGTTCGCGCTCAGGTAGCCGTTCCAGGCCCACGTGTCCACGCTATGGCCGAATAACACGTTCAAGGGCCGGCCGGCCGTGCCCGCGCCGGGCGCCGCGGCGTTAATGTCGCGGTCCGCGAAGCTGCGCACCGTCTGGGTGCCGACGTAGGCGGCCGAGAACGTGATCGCGTGCGGCAGTTCCCGCTCGATGGTGAAGTTCCAGGATTGCACGTAGCCGCGTTTCAACTCGCTGCCGCTGATAAAGCGCATCTGGGCCGTTGCGGGGAGCGCCGCCTTGCCGCTGCTGATATCGGGAAAGACGATGTTGGGAATGCCCTGGTCGAACGCGCCCACCGGCTGGAAGGAGTTCGCGGAGTTGAACGTGGCGTTGAAGGTCAGCGGGAAGAAGCCGCGCAAAGGACGCGCCAGGGGCATCGGGTTATAGCTGATGCCGTAGCCGCTGCGAATCACCGTCGAGTTGTTCAGCCGGTAGGCCAGGCCGGCGCGCGGCGCGAATAGCTTGTGGCTGGTGCTGATCCCCAACCCGGGCGGGATGTTATTGATTCCGCCGATGGAGACGAGATTCGTGGTGGGATCGTACCCCTCGATCCCGCCGCGGCCGCCTCGCGTCTGGAGCGGGAATAACTCGTAGCGGACCCCGAGTGAGGCGGTGAGTTTCGGCGTAAGCTGCCACCGGTCGCGCACATACCAGGCAAGTTGCCAGTTGTATGCCGTCATGACTTCTCTCTGTACCGAGCGGCGCTCGGTTTGCGGCAAGCCAAGCAGGTAGGACGCGTACGAGTTGAACTGCGTGAGCGTCGCACTGGGGGCCGACGTGATGCCCTGTGAAAACGTGAAGCCTCCCATCGGCCCGCCGAAGCCGCCGCCATCGGGATTGTAGTGGTTCAGGATGTGACGGACACCCTCGAAGCCGAAGCGGATGTCGTGACGCGTGCGGGTGAGCGAAAAGTTCTGTTGCGTGGTCCACGACATATCGTGCGCGAAAAACGGCCGCGTGTCGGTGTCGCTGAGGAAGTTCGTGTACCCGCTGATGCCGATCTGGGGAGCCCCGCTGTTCCTGATGTCCGAATTGTCGCCGTTGACGCCCGGAATGCCGAATTCCTTCCCGTAGAACGTGCCGTAGCCGAAGCTGACGATCGACTGGCCCTGCCGGGTCCAGCCCACCAGGCCGTCCCACAGGAACCGCGGCGAGATGATCAGCGTGCTCCCGACAGTCGCCACCTGTGTCCGCAGGTCGCCCGTCCCGATGGCGCTTCCCGAAGGACAGAGCGCTCCGCCGCCGCCCTGGCCGAAAGCCGGATCGCACCCCACCGATGCTTGCATGATCGAGTACTTGCCCCAGATCATGTTGTCGCCGGTGCGGTTCCAGTTCATCTTGGTGTCCAGATTGTTCTTGTCCAGCCGCTGCGAACCGTTCCCCAGGAAGTTCGAGGCAACTCCCGCCTGGTTCGGCAGCGGAATCAGATCCTGAATCTTTCGCGAAATGGCGCTCTGACGGCTCAGCGGAATCGTGTTTTGGGCAAACGGCGTTCGCCCGGCGCCGCTCGCCTGGCCCGTGGCCGGATCGTAGATTACGGCGTTGTAGGCCGAGAAATTTCCCAGCTTCTGATCGGCGGTGGGTACCGTGTAGCGGTTGGTGGCGCCCTGCAACTCGTGAACGGCTTCCCACCCCACGAAGTAGAACAGTTTGTTCTTGCGGATCGGACCGCCCGCGGTCACCCCGTCTATATTGTTGTTGTTCTTCGGCTTGGCCGCGGTGTTGAAAAAATTCTTGGCCTGCAGGGCGGCGTTGTCATTGAACGCCCACGCCGAGCCATGGAATTCGTTGGTGCCGGACTTGGTGATCACCGTGATCGCCGCCCCGCCCGCCAGCCCCTGCTCGGCGTCGAAGTTGTTGGTGGCGACGTTCACCGCCTCGATGGTTTCAGCGGGAGGAATGTAGGCGGTGTGGTGAGGAAGCCAGAGGAACACGCTCAGCGCGCCGTCGATGCGCGTGCTGTTGTTGTTGCGGTTCACGCCATTGACGTTCGTCGACAGCGCCCGCGCCGGAGCGGCCTGTATGGAATTCTGGTAGACACCCGGCGTCGCGCCCGGCACCAGGTTGATCAGGCTCTGGTAGTTGCGGTAATGCGGCAGCGGCATGTTGATCACGTCGTGTGAGCCGAGTTCGGTGTGCACGTCGGCTTTGTCGGCCTGCAGCGCCACCGCTCCGGCTTCCACGGTCACGCGCTCCGTGACCTGGCCGATCTCGAGCGTCAGGTCTTCGCGGCGTACCGTATTCACGGTGATGAGGATGTCGCGCTGCGCGAGCGTGCGAAATCCCGCGGCGCTCACCGTCAGCTCATACGTTCCTGCCGGAAGGTTCACGAACGTGTAGCTGCCCGCATCGTTGGTAACGGTAGAAAACTCCTGAGCCGTGCCCACGTTGTGCAGTTTCGCCGATGCCCCGGGGATAAGCGCGCCAGCGGGATCACGAACGATTCCGGTCAAGGACCCATACAAGACCTGCGCC
>JADLBG010000269.1 GCA_020847895.1 Bryobacterales bacterium | reverse complement strand
TGTTTTCACGCTCGGAGTCCGCGAAAAGGATCTCCCCGCCCCTGTTCCCGTCTCTCCGTTTCAGCACCTCGATGACCGCAAGGCGCAAATCTATGAGAACCTCCGCGATCTGCAATTCGAGTTTCGCGTCGGCAAACTCTCCGACGAGGACTACCAGAAGACGAAACTCGAGCTCCAGCGGGAACTCGCCAATGTGCTGGCCGAAATCGACGCCGTGAAGGGTGAAGCAGCGCCCCCGCCCGCCGCCGCTGTCGCGGAGAAGACCAGAAAGCAGAAGGCCTCCAATGTCTGCCCTCATTGTGGCGCCGGCTTCGAGCGCGCGCTGAAATTCTGCGGCGAATGCGGCAAGCCGATGCCCGGAGATGCCGCATGAGATTCTCCGTCTTTCTGCTGGCCGTCCCGCTGCTTGCCGCCATTGACGGCACGGTGATCAATCGCACGACTGGTAAGCCGCAGGCCGGCGCGACGGTCTCCGTCTACAAACTCGGCACTGCCGGTATCGAGTCGCTTGAGACTGTGAAATCGGATGCCGCCGGAAAGTTTTCCTTCACCGCCGATCCGGGGCCCGGCCCGGCCCTCCTCCAGGGCGCCTGGGATGGCGTCACCTATAACAAAATGCTCACTCCCAATACTCCCCGCGCGGGAGTGGAAGTGGATGTCTGGAACTCGCAATCGAAGCCCGGCGACGCCAAAGTGACGCAGCACATGCTGCTGTTTGAGCCGGTTGGCGGCAAACTGATGGTGAACGAAAACATCATCTATCAGAACCCGGGCCTCATCAGCTACAACAATCCCGACAACGGCACCCTCCAGTTCTACCTGCCTCCGGAAGCGGACGGGAAAGTGAAAGTCGAATGCACCGCTCCCCAGGGAATGGCCATTGAACGCGCCGCCGTGCCCACGAAAACCCCGAATGTCTACGGTGTGGATTTCCCCGTCAAGCCGGGAGAGACACGGTTCCAACTCACGTATGAAATTCCCGCCGGTTCTCCGGCCGTGTTCACCGGCAGGATTCTGCACAAGGAAGGCGTGACCCGCCTGGTGACTCCTCGGGGAGTTACGTTGAAAGGCGAGAGGGTCCAGGAACTCGGCCGCGAACCTGCCACGCAGGCGGCTATCTACAGTCTCACCGGGCAGAATCTCAAGGTGGAAATCGAAGGCGCCGGGTCCATGGGCGACGCCCCCGCCGCATCCGATGATGAAGGTCCCGGTATTCAGGAAATTCTTCCCCGAGTCTACGACCGTGTCTACGTAGTCCTCGGCCTCGCGGTGGCAATTCTGGCGCTCGGATTCCTGGTCCTCTATCGCGGCCCCAACACTCCCCAGGTTGCTGCGCCTGCCCAGGCCGCTCCCTCCCCTGCGAAAGGGAAATCCCGCGCATGAGCGCTGTTGCCGTTGAAGGCATCTGGAAATATTACGGCGATTACCCGGCCCTTCGAAACATCGAGTTCTCGGTGCGGGAAGGACAATGCCTGGCGCTGCTCGGCCGAAACGGGGCAGGGAAGACCACCCTCCTCCGCATTATGGCCGGCCTTCTGCGCCCGCAGCGCGGCGAGATCCGCATCCTCGATAAGGATTCGCGGCATCCCCAAACCCGCGCTTCCATCGGCGTCATCGGCCACGGCATCGGCGTCTATGACGAGTTGTCAGCCCTCGAGAATCTGCTCCTCTTCGGGCGCCTTTACGGATTGAAGGACCCCCATGCGGCCGCCATGGAATGGCTGCGGCGCACTTCGCTCGATAACGTGGCCGGTTCTCTCGTGCGCGAGTTTTCCCGCGGGATGCGCCAACGGCTGGCCGTCGCGCGCGCCTTCCTCCACAACCCGTCTCTGCTGCTTCTCGATGAACCTTTCACCTCGCTCGATGACCGCGCCATCGCCCTGCTGCAAAGCCTGATGCAGTCCGCCCTCGAGCGCGGAGCCACCGTCATCATGTCCACTCACCAGCTTCGCGAGGCCATGCAATTGGCCACGCACGTCGTCCTCCTCGCCCGCGGAAAACTCATCTTCCATGGCGAACGCCCCGCCGAGATGTTGCAGGATCCTACCTGGCTGTATCGCACCTACGGGGAGAGTTGATGCTCTATCTTCGCCAGGTGTGGACGGTGGCGGGCAAAGACCTGCGCAGCGAACTGCGGACCAAGGAGTCCCTGAACGCCGCCATCTCTTTCGCCATTGTGATTCTCGTGCTGTTCAGCTTCGCGGTTGACCCGTCCGCCGACCAGATCAAGGAGATCTCCGGCGGCCTGCTGTGGCTGGTGTTCGCCTTCGCCGGCGCGCTCATCCTGAACCGCAGCTTTGCGCGCGAACTCGGCAATGATTGCCTCGACGCGCTGGTTTCCTCCCCCATCCCCGGCTCCGCGCTCTTCCTCGGCAAGGCGCTCGGCAACTTCGTCCTGCTCACCATCGTCGAACTGGTCTCGCTCCCCATCTTCGGAGTTCTCTACAACACCCAATGGGCGCGCCAACTCTGGATGCTGATGACGATTCTGCTGCTCACCACCTGGGGCGTCACCGTCATCGGCACCATGTTCAGCGCGCTCACCGTGAACCTGCGGTTGCGCGAACTGATGTTGCCCACATTGATCTATCCCATGATGATTCCCGCCCTCATGTCCGCCATGCGCCTCACCACCCTGCTCATCGCCGGCGAACCCATTCCCGCCGGCGACGAAATCTGGATCAGACTGTTGATCGGGTTTGATATCATCTTCACCGCGCTCGCCGTCGGCCTGGTGGAGGTTGTCCTGGTAGGTTAACCATGCGAACCAAGATTCTTGCAGCGCTTTGCCTCGTCTCCGGCATCTGGCTGGTACGCAAACTGTACATCATCTTCCTCACTCGCGGT
>JADLBG010000268.1 GCA_020847895.1 Bryobacterales bacterium | reverse complement strand
CTGTCAGTTCGTCGAGCTGGAAATGGGGCCGCAGGAACGCAACCGCGCGATAGGCTCCCGGCTTGCCAGGGATTTCCTGGACGTCGATTCTTGCCTCACGGAGCGGGTGCGAAGCCTTGATGGTGGGGGACGCAGTGTCATCCGGAACCACGTAGTTGTTGATCCACTGGTTGAGCCAGATTTCGGCGTCCGTGCGCGACATGAAGCTGCCGATCTTGTCCCGCATCATCGCTTTCAGGTAGTGCGCAAAGCGGCTGCAGGCGAGGATATACGGCAACTGCGTGGACAGGCGGGCGTTGGCGTTGGCCGCGGGCTTGTCATACAGTTTGGGCTTCTGGGCGGACTGGACGCTGAAGAAAGCGGCGTAATCGGTGTTTTTGCAGTGCACCAGCGGGATGAATCCCTGGTCGGCGAGTTCCTTTTCCCGGCGATCGGTGATGGGAACCTCGGTGGGGCACTTCATGGCGACGTCGCCTTCATCGGTGTAGAAGTTGTGGACGGGGAGACCTTCGACGAGGCCGCCGCCTTCGACACCGCGGATGGCGGCGCACCAGCCGTGGCGGGCAAAGGCGTTGGTCAGCCGGGCGCCGAGCGCCCAGGCGGCATTGCCCCAGAGATACCTGCCATGGTCAGTGCCATCGACGCCCTCTTCGTAGTTGAAGGCTTCGATCTGCTTATTGGCGCGGCCATAGGGCAGGCGCATGAGGATGCGGGGAACGGTGAGACCGACGTAGCGGCTGTCTTCGCTGGAGCGGAAGGATTTCCACTTGGCGTACTCGGTGGTGTCGAACACCTTGCCGAGGTCGCGAGGAGCATCGAGGCTGGTGTAGCTCTCGAGGTTGAACATTTCCGGCGAAGCGGCGGAAAGGAAGGGCGCATGGGCGGAAGCGGCCACCTGAGCCACGCGTTCGAGCAGTTCCACATCCTCGGGGTGGCGGCTGAATTCGTAGTCGCCGACGAGGGCCGCGAAGGGGGCGCCGCCGAAGACGCCGAACTCTTCCTCGTAAACCTTCTTGAACAGCGTGCTCTGATCGAACTCGGGCGCGCGCTGGAGGTCGCGGAGGAGTTCGCGCTTGTTGCAGTTGAAGATCTTGATCTTCAACATGTCGCTGGTTTCGCTCTGGTCCATCATGTACTTCACGCCGCGCCAGGTGGATTCGAGCTTCTGGTAGGCGGGGTGGTGCATGACTTCATTCAACTGGATGGAGAGCAGGTGATCGATCTGGGCGATGCGGGCGTTGATCATGGCCTCGGCGTCTTTCGACACGGCCATGGAGCCTTCCAGCACCTGCTCGGCGAAGATCTTGATGAGCTCCTTACCGCGCTCTTTGGCGGCAGGATCCTTGCCGAGGCGGCCCTCGTCTACGATCTTATCCAGCAGGCTGGATTCGAGGACGGTTTCCTGAGCTTGGGCGGCTGCGCGTTGTGCGTCACTCATTGCTGCCTCCTTCGGGCTTCACTTCCGACTTCAATTTTGCCAGTTTTTCCGGATCGCCGACGGAGTCGAGCAGCATCTCTTCGAGCTTGTCATTGCCCATGAGGCTGCCGCGAAGGTCGGCCAGCTTGGTGCGCAAGTCGAGGAGTTCCTTGAGGGGCTTCACCTGCTTGGCCACCTGCTCCGGTTCGAAGTCGTCGAGACTCTTGAAATTCAGATTGACGCGAAGCTGTCCGGCATCCGGATCTTCGCTGAGCTTGTTTTCGACCTGGAAGGCCAGGTGCGGATTCATGGCCTCGAGGACCTTGTCAAAGTTGTCGGGGTTAATCTCGACGAACTTGCGGTCCCGAAGGCGGGGCAGGGGTTGTTCGGGCATGCCGGTGAAATCACCGAGGACGCCGAGGACAAACGGCAACTCCTTGATCTCAATTGCGTCGCCCACTTCCACGTCGTAGGTGATATGAACTCTCGGGGGCCGTACCCGATCCAGTTTATGCTGAGCGCTTTCTCTTGCCATTTCAAACCCTCTTTCGATTTCCGGTTCTCAACCAAGGAGGCGTCACCCGACCGTTACGCTGGTTAGAGAACCACCAACTTCGATCTCCATGGGCCGCATGCAGAGGAGAGCGGGGCCCTCCCCCAGCAACCCGCTGTACATACGTATCACAGCACATCCCAAAGTTCAACAAGTAATGCTTGCGTAGGGCCTGAGTGCAAGCACGCAGCAGGCGATTTCGTCTTTTCTTCTAGTTTTAGCCTGTTTGAGGTCGATGATCGGGACTCCGGGTAACGTGCTCCCACAGTGGAAAGCGAAATCGAGGAGGAAAACCCATCATGGGAATGAAATTTTTTTGGGGCAACCATGCTCAGCACAAAAAAAGGCCCGCCAAGCCGGCGGGCCGTGGTACACACACATCGAAAGGAGGTGATCGTCTATTCGTTTGCCTGGGGAGTTGACGGCGCCGCGTGAACCTTCACGACGCCGAAATCGGCGCTGGAACCGTGGCAGGCGGAGCAACTCTCACCAAGTGTTGTTGTGTTCGCCAGCGCATGGGAGGCAGCGTCTTTGCTGCGATGGCAGGACAAGCAAGCCGCAGCCGTCGGCCCGCCTGGGTTGAGGTAACCGCGCGGATTGGAGACTACCGCATTGGTTTCCGGCAGCGGCAACTGTTGCGATCCGTTCACGTGGCACATGTCGCAGGAGGCGAGACGGCCGGGGAAGGTGACTTCGCTGAAGTCATTCCGGGAGCCGCCGTACCCGTAGATGATGTAGTCCTCGATCTTGTAAGCGGCCTTCGTTCTCTCACCGCCGTGGATGTTATGAATCATCTGGCGGAAGTCGACGCTTTGCGGGGCTCCGGCGGAGGCGGGACGCCGCGCGACATCGGTTTCCACGGGGTTGTGGCAGGTGACGCATTGCTCGATGGTGTCAATGCGGTTCTCGCCGTGCAGCCGCAGACTGACGTGGCAGCGCTGGCACTTCTCGATGGCCACGACCTGTCTGCGCGGGAAAACGGGAGTTCCGTCAACAGTGAAGTACGCCACGGCATTCTTCTTCGGGCCGTACTGGACGGATTGCTCCTGCTTGGTGCCTTTGTAGATGATCTCGACGCGGCGGCCTTCCAAGCCTATGGAGAAGGTTCCACGAGCATTGTCGGGAATCGCATTGGAGAGGGTGTAGGTGTACGCACCGTTGGCTCCAGTCGCCTTGAGCAGGCTCTCGGAGACGTACCCGCTGGAGGTGGCGCCCGGGAACTTGGTAACGTAATCCGTCGTCGGTCCTCCCATCACCGCACTCAGGCTCGAGAAATTGGAGGGGGCAAGCGGATTGCCGTTTTTGTCAGCGAGGGTGAAGCTGACAGTCGGCTTCTTTCCGGCGGAGCCGTTATCCACCTTGGTGATAGCCCACTGGAACCCGGTCAGCTCACGAGAGTTGTAAGGGATGGTGTGCGCGCCCAAGATGGAAGCGTCGAATTCCAACTCACCCTGCGGAATGTGGCAACCCGAGCACTGGTTGTCGCTGACCTGCGGCAGATTGACGTGGTTCTCGCCGGTTGCGAAATTCACGTTGTCATGGCAAGCGCCGCAGGCCGCCTGGGTCGGTTTGGTGAGGTAGTTTTTGGCCTGCGCGGCGCCGGTAGTCTGCTCATGGCACACCGTGCAATTGCGCTGGTCGGTGGGGAAGCCCACATCGGAATAGTCGTTCACGCTATTGCCGAATCCGATGATCTGGTATTTCCCGCCTGCTTTGACGCTCGGCAAGTCTTTGCCCATGTGGATCTTGTGGATCATCACGGGGAAGTTGACCGTGTTGCCGGTGTCGGGGTCAGTCGACTGCGGGGTGTGGCAGAGGACGCACATCTGGACGCTGGTTCGCCCGGTGGTTCCGTGGAAGGCGAAGCTGTCCACATGGCAGCGCTGGCAGCTTTCGGTGCGAATTACGTCGCGGGTGTCCGGCTTAGCCGAGCCGTCGGGCACGAAAGGAAAAACCGAGTCAGACAGCGCAGTGCCCAGATCGAACTCGGTCAGGTTGCGGCTGGCATAGACACCAATGGCATGGGTGGAATTTTTCTCATAGCTTGCCGGCACTTTGGTGGCGAACTTGTAGGTGTATTCACCGTCCGCCACTTTGGTCCAGGTTCCGCCGGAGTCCGTGCTCGCCTGGATCGCGCTGTCTCCGGTGATGGTACTGGTCTGGCGGCGCGTGGTGTAGGCAGTGTACTGGCTTTGACCACTCGGGATGTAGGCGGCAATGGCGCTCGCGCCGATCACGCCGGGGGTTTGAATGCCATCCTTATCCAGCGGAACGCCCGCCGGGTCGGCGAACTTCACCCGCGCCGTGATCGTGCCGTCGGTTGCGATCGACGCCGCGGTCACGGTGACCTTCAACCCGGGCCGCACATAGTTCACCGTCTTTTCGTCGAGATAATAGGCTTTGTCATTTTGGGTAAACGGTGATTTGGGCGCGCTCACCAGGACAGCGGCGCCAATCAACACCGTGAGTGCCAGACTGATCCGAAGTATGACTCTTCGGTTTCTGATAATCCCCATAGTATTAGAACGCTCCTCCTTCGGTTACAGGATGAGACAACCGCGGTCTATGCTAGCACGAGTCATTCCAAAAGATGGTGATGTTGGATGAGATTGAAAAGAAACAATTTATCTGAAAAAACCAAGCGGGGCATATACCTCGGCAATGCTTTCGTGGGGGTTTTCTGGGTGAACTGCCCCACTATCGGTCTAGCCGCGCATCTTCACTTCAGTTCCCGCCGCTTTCAGAACCGCGAGCTTCTCGACGGCCAGTTGCCGCACCTTCCTGACATTTTCCTCTTTAATCTGTTCGTAACCGCGGATCAGTTCGGGCAGGGTCAAAATCTCCACAGCGAGTGGGTGATTCTCCGCGGTGGAATGACGCAGCACGTCGCGGGTGAGTTCCCGGTACCACGATATGAGTTGGCGCTCCATGCGGCGGTGGGGCAGATAGCCGAACAAATCGAGGGGAGTGCCGCGCAGAAACCTGAAGGCTGCCAGGATGCGCAGAGGGGTGCGGAACCAGGGTCCGAACTGGATTTTCTTTTTCACGCCAAGTGCACGCAGGAGCGGCGGATGGAGGTTGTAGGAGAGCGATTCGGGCTTGGCCCACATGCCGAGCACGGCGCTTTCCACCTCCTGTTTGGTGAGGAGGCGCGCGACTTCATACTCATCTTTGTATGCCATCAGCTTGTAGAGATAGCGTGCGACGACATCAGCGAGGGTGGGCTCACGGTGCGCTACTTGACCCACGAACTCCTCATATTCGCGGGCGTAGGCGGCGTTCTGGTAGCGGGTCAATTCCCCCACCCGGTCAAACGGCTTGGGTTCCAGTTGTTGATCTGGGGAAAGGAGGGCTTCGACGGAGGCAGCGCCGGCGTAATATTTTCGGCCCCAGAAGAATGCCTGGAGGTTGCGCTCGACCTCGACGCCATTGAGGCGAATGGCCGCTTTAAGCGATTCCTCGCTCACGGGAATCAGACCCGCCTGGTATGCGGCTCCGAGCAGAATCGTATTCGCGGCGAGGTGACTTCCGAACAGGCTCTCCGCAAGGCGGGTCGCATCGAGGTAGACGTTATGCCCATGCCGCGTCTGGCTCTTCACGACGTCCACCAGATGATCGAGACCGGAGAGCACCTTGCGGTTGCGCACTTCTTCTCCGGTAGGAACATGGGTGGTGTTGAGCACGGCCACCGTGCGTCCGGCATCGGCGGTTTTGAGATTGTCCGCATTGGCCGCGCCTAACAAATCAAAGCCGAGAATCAGATCGGAGTTGCCGGTGTTCGTGCGCGCGGCCATCTCGATGGGTGTTTCGCTGAGGACGAGATGGGATACGACGGCTCCGCCCTTTTGGGCAAGACCCGTTTGGTCGAGCGTGAGGACGTGGAGGCCGTCCATGGACGCGGCGGCGGCGAGCAGCGCATTGATGGTGACCACGCCCGTACCGCCGATCCCGGGCATGAGGATGCGGTAGCCATCCCCTGCCGCTACCTTCTGCCGGGGAGGGGGAACGTCCGTGTCCGGGAGGATCGGCAGCGTCCGTTTCTTGAGGCCCGTTCCTTCGGCGATGGTCACGGTGAGGAAGGAGGGGCAATCACCGAGGGCGCAACTGTAGTCCTTGTTGCAGGAAGACTGATGAATGCGGATCTTCTGCCCCAACTCGGTTTCGACAGGATGGAGGCTCATGCAGTTGGACTGCTTGACGCAGTCGCCGCATCCTTCGCAGACTTCTTCGTGAATGACGAGGCGCTTCAAAGGCTCTTTGGCCTTGCCGCGCGACCGGCTGCGGCGTTTCTCCGCCGCGCACTCCTGGTCATAAATAATGACGGTGACGCCGGGTATCTTCTCCAGTTCGGCGAGCACCGCTTCGATCTCCATGCGGTCGCGCACCTCGCAGTTTTTCGCCATCAAGGCCCCGTCGAGATATTTGGCGGGGTCTTCGGCGAGGACAACAATTTTCTTCACGCCCTCGGCTTCGAGCTTGCGCGAGAGATCAGGTATGGGGAGCGCGCCCGTCGCCTCCTGCCCGCCCGTCATTGCCACGTGCCCGTTGTAGAGGATCTTGAAGGTGATGTTCACGCCGGCGGCCACGCAACTCCCGATGGCGATAGAGCCGGAATGAAAATAGGTTCCGTCGCCCATGTTCTGGAACATGTGTTTGCGCTCGACAAACGGAGTCATGCCGATGAAGGGGACGCCTTCGGCTCCCATGTGGGTGCAAAAGAGGTAGCCGCGGCTCGAATCCTTGAGCATGGCCGACATGCCGTGACAGCCGATGCCGCCGCCCGCCACCTGGCCTTCGAGCAGCAGGGTGGAGCGGTTATGCGGGCACCCGGAGCAGAAGCTGGGTGGGCGCATCGGCACGAGTTCCTTCGGGCGGAGGACGGCTGCCTCCAAGCGCGCCAGCCTGCGCCGTATTCGCTCGCTGAGTTCCGTATGTTCGAAGCACCCGGCAATGGCCGGGGCGAGCAGATCGGCGTCCATTTCGTAGGCGGCAGGCAGGAGGGGCGCGCCGGATTCGTCCTCCTTGCCGAAGATCACCGGATGCGCGGCGAGGTTGTACAATACGTCGCGCAGTTGCATTTCAAGGAAACTGCGCTTCTCTTCGATGACGAAGATCGTCCCGAGGCCGGAGGCGAAGTCACGGGCAAAGTGGGGCTCGAGGGGGAAGGTCATGCCGAACTTCGCCACGCGGATGCCCATGGCTTCGAGATCGGCGGCGGAGATTCCCAGATCGCGCAGGGCCTGCATGAGGTCGTAGTAGTACTTGCCGGCGGTGGCGATGCCGAGCCACGCGTTGCCGCGCGCGCCGAACCAGCGGTTGAGGCCGTTGGCGCGCGCGAACTCCCTGGCCGCATTGAGACGCCGGTGATTGACTTCCGGCTCCATGCCGTTGGTGAAGGGAATGAGCAGCCGCGGATCGGTCTTTTTCTGGTAGCCGGCCGGTGTCCGGATTTCCCTGGTGGAACCAACTTCCACCGTGCCGCCGCCATCGCAAACAGCGGTGAGGAGCTTCATTCCGCACCATGCCCCGGTGTAGCGCGAGAGGGCAATGCCGAGAAGGCCAAGATCGAGCACTTCCTGGGTGTTGCCGGGGAAGAGAACGGGTATCCCCACGTTCATCAGGCTGAAGTCGCTTTGATGGGGAATGGAGGAACTCTTGCAGGCATGGTCGTCGCCAGCCAGCACGAGGGCGCCGGAGTATCCGGGCGATCCGGCCAGGTTGGCGTGGCGCAGAATATCGCCGGAGCGGTCGACGCCGGGGCCCTTGCCGTACCAGATGCCGAGGACGCCGTCGTATTTCGACGAGCCGAGCACCTGGTAGATCTGGCTGCCGAAGATGGCCGTGGCCGCCATGTCTTCGTTGACCCCGGGCCAGAAGTGGATGTCGAGTTCGGCGAGCATAGCGCGCACGCGGTGCAATTGGAGGTCATAGCCGCCGAGCGGAGAGCCTTCGTAGCCGGAGATGAAGGCGCCGGTCTTCAAGCCGGCCTTGCGGTCGAGACGCATCTGGTCCATGGGCAGGCGGACGAGCGCCTGTATGCCTGTCATATAGACAGAGCCGGATTCCACGGTGTAACGGTCGTTCAGTTTCATGAATGCGTCAATTCCATTATCTCGTCACGCCATGGCGAGGATCTGATCGAGGGCCCTTGAGACCTTGCCGAGGTAGTCCGGATCTTCGGAGCGGGGACCCATTTCGGGGCTGAGGAAGCCGCGGTAGCCCGCCTTCTTGAGCGCGGACATCACGGCGGGCCAATCGACGTCGCCTTCGAGCAGGTCGACAAAGCGGCCCTGCTCGTCGCGCTGGCTGAGTTTATAGTCCTTGACGTGGACGCGTTTAATGCGGGGGCCAAGCGTTTGGATCCAATCCTGGGGGTAGCCGAACTGCATGACATTGCCGATATCGAAATGGGATTGGAGCCAGGGGCTCGAGAACTGGTCGATGAATGATCTCATTTCGAGCGGGCTGACGAGGAACTTGTTCCAGATATTTTCCGGCGTGAGCAGGACGCGCGCCCGCGCGGCATGCGGAATCACTTTACGGAACTCCGCTGTAAGGCGGTTCCAGGTGTCCTGATAGCCGTAGATGAACTTCGGACCGTCACCAAGGCGGCCGGGCACAATGAGCAACGCGCCGCAATTTACGGTCCTGGCGAGATCGATGGCCTGATGAAGCACGGCAACTCCCCTGGCGCGCACCTCCGGGTCTTCGTGATTCAACGGCGCCGCGCTGAGCGCTTGCGATACCCACAGGCTGACGATGACGACTCCGGTCTTGCGGGCTTCCTCGGCGAGGCGCGCGGCTTGTTCGAGCGGAGTATCGTGGCGCAATTCGTGGCCGAGACGGATCTCGATGCCCGCGAAGCCGGCATCGCGCGCCCGGCGAAACTGTTCAGTGAGAGGCATCTCCCGCGGAAAGATGCCTCCGCAAATGCTCTTAAGGAAAGGAGAGTCCGCGGCGCCCAGAGCCGCCGCGGGAATGAGTCCGAGAAATTCCCTGCGCTGCATGACGGTGGGGATTGTACCATGCACGGATGTCTCGATCCGCGCTAGAATCCCAATGATATGTCAACCCCGGACGATCTCCTGCGTGAAATTGAGCGCCTCAAAGCGGAGAATGAAGCATTGAAGAAGCCCGCCGCCAAGGGCGCCATCAGCTACAAGGTCAGCGACAAGGGCGCGGTTTCCGTCTACGGATTGGGACGCTTCCCCGTCACATTGTATAAGGAGCAGTGGGAAAAACTCCTCGAGCGGTCAGAGGAACTGCGCCAGTTCATCGCGGCCAACGACGCGCAGTTGAAGAAGAAGGAAGCGGGGAGCTAAGGGAAGAGCTTACAGCGCCAGCACATGCTCGATCAGTTCCGCCTGCACGATGCGCTCGGTGCGTCCGTGCGGGCTGATCCGGGTGATGGCAGCGCCGTCGGAGCAAAGCACACTGCCGTCGGCGGCGAGGTCGAAGGCGAGCACTTTTTTCGCCACTGTTTCCGTTTGCCCTCCGGGGGCGCGGCGCACGAGTTCCCATGATCCGGGAACGAGGCCGTGCGCATCGTCCCCGGCGGCTTGCGGCATTTGAGCCCGGGCGAGGTTGCCATAGATAAACATCTGCCGCGGGTCCATGCGCCGGTGCATGGCTCCTTTGCCCGACACTAATGGTTTGCCCGTGTACATCATGGAGAAGATGTTGCAGTACTGGAACACCGCGCGGGCCATGCGGAAGGGGAACAATGCGGCATCTTTCAAGGCGCCGAGCAGGCTCGCGCCGGGCGCGCCGGATTCGTACGGCTTGCGGATGTAGTAGAGGGTTCCGGCGGCAGTCTGGCGCGGTTGGAGGAGGTCATGGCTTTCCTCTTCCGCCGCCTCTTCGAGATCGCCGGAGTCGAGATCGAGGGATTGAATGGTGCAGGGGCCGAGCCCCGCAAAGCGTCCGGCTGCATCGCGGCCTACTCCGGCGCTTTGGAACACAATCCGCCGTTTCGCTCCCGGGACCCAGCGAGGGGCCTGGTCGAAGGAATCTCCTTCGGTCACTTCCGAGAAATCTGAACCGTGGACGGGAAGAACGGCGATGTTCGAGCGCATGCTGTCAGCGTGAAAGACCGTGGCGGCGAGCGTAGCGCCATCGGGGTGGATGGCCGCATGGCGAATGCGGAAATCGGCGGTGTGGAAAAGTCGCGTCTCGACGCCGGCGGCATCGAGGAGGAAAATACCGCTGACGGCGTCCGTTTCCATGGAGTAGAGCAGGGCGCCGTCCGGTCCGGCGGTGAGTCCGGTCCGCAGCACGGGCGCGTCATCGCGGCCATTCGGCTCCGCGCCCCAGGCCCCGCGCATGAACATGGCTCCACGGCCCTGGGTTTTCCAGGCATGCCGCCGCTCGATGGACGTGGACCGCTCGCGCACGGTGCGTTCGAAGTCGCTTTCGACGACTTGGGTGACGCCGTCGCGGCGCAGGTGGAGCTTTTGCTTCGAGAGGAATGCTAGGGATGGTTCGGGCATTCGTGGGAATGATCGGCGGAGGGAGGTGGGTTCGGCGTAGGGAGAAAGCCTGAGGGGATGGTGACTTTCGCCTTTTGCGCCAGAGCGAGCAGATCAGGAGGCCGCGATACAAGGAGACTTGTAAATTATCGTGAGAGAATCATCCGGGATCCGCGTGTAGCAGGCGGGGAGCCAGTTTTGCGGAACTTGTAGCCGCGCCCACGCTCACTCCAAGCCCGACACGTAATACCGCGTCACCGTTTCCGCCACGCAGGCAGGCTTCGCAACGCCTTCGATCTCGACGGTCACCTGCCAGCGGCTCTGCCAGCCGCCTTGCACCTCGGCCACCTCGAGCAGGCGATGGCGGGCGCGCAGGCGGGCGCCGCACTTGACCGGGTGGGGGAAGCGGACCTTGTTGCAGCCGTAATTAATGGTCATGGCGAACTTCTGGCGGATGCGGATGGTGGCGTAGGTGAACCGCGGGATCAGCGACAGGGTGAGGAAGCCGTGGGCGATGGTGGTTGAGAAGGGGGATTCGCGGCGGCAGCGCTCGACATCGACGTGGATCCACTGGTGATCGCCGGTGGCGCCGGCGAAAGCGTTGATGCGCTCCTGGGTGATCTCGAGCCAATCGCTGACGGCTACCTCCTCACCGGCCAAGCCCTGCAATTCGGCAATATCTGAAATTTCACGTTCTGGCATTCACACCTCAACAGGAATATAATTGCAGCCAAGTCTCTCATGCTGGCGTCAAGAACCTTGCCTATGTTCCTGGCGGCGTCTGTGTGCGCAGCCGCGCCGCCCGTCTCCTTCGAAAAAGAGATCAAACCTATTTTAGAGACGCGCTGCGTGAAGTGTCACGGGGCTGTGATGCAGTTGGGCAAACTCGATCTTCGCAGCCGGCGGGCGGCGCTCAAGGGCGGTGAAAAAGGACCAGCCTTCTCGCCGGGCAACGCCGCGCAGAGCATCCTTTTCAAGCGGATTTCCGGCGTGGAGAAGCCGGCCATGCCAATGGACGGGAAACTCACGGCGCCCGAAGTGGAATCCATCAGGGCGTGGATTGATCAGGGCGCTCTGTGGGAAGGGGAACTTGGGAAGACGACGGCGAATCCGCTGAAGGCGATCGAGAATTCGCAGCTTCCGCCGAACGCGCGCGATTGGTGGAGCTTCCGCGCGCCGGTCCGCCCGCCCGTGCCTCAAGTGGCGGACCCGCGGTGGGCGAACAACCCCATCGATGCATTCATCAAGACGGCGCTCGAGGCGCACAATCTGACGCCCGCTCCGCGCGCCGATGCGCGTACTCTGGCGCGGCGCGCGTATCTCGACCTTATCGGACTGCCGCCCACTCCGGCCGAAGTTCGCGAATTCCTCGACGACAAGCGTCCGGATGCGTGGGCGAAACTGATCGACAAGCTGCTGGCCTCGCCGCATTATGGCGAGCGTTGGGGACGGCACTGGCTCGACGTGGCGCGCTATGCCGATTCGAACGGCTATGAACACGACTTCGACCGGCCCAATGCCTGGCGCTACCGCGATTACGTGATCCGCTCATTCAACCGGGACACGCCGTACAACCGGTTTCTGGAGGAGCAACTCGCCGGTGATGAAGGAGACAACGTTACTTACGACACGTTGATCGCGACGGGATTTCTTCGAAACTACGCCAAGGTCGGCTTCCGGGAGAAGGACAATCCGCAGTTCCGCTACGACTACCTGGACGATATGATCGCCACGCTCGGCCGGGGCGTGATGGGGCTGACGGTCCACTGCGCCCGCTGCCACAACCACAAGTTCGATCCTATCCTCCAGCGCGATTACTACCGGCTTCAGGCCTCGCTGTTCAGCTACGTCGAAGTGGACCATCCACTGGTTCCCAAGGCACAGGCGGAAGAGTACTACCGGCGCAATGCCGCAATCGATGGGCGGCTGGCCCCGCTGAAGCGCAGGATCGACGCCATTGAGGATCCGTACAAGCTGGTTCTCGTCCAGCAAAAATACAAGAAGTTCCCGGCCAATGTGCAGGAAGCCATCGCGACCCCGGAGGAGCGGCGCACGCCGGGTCAGGCGCTGCTGGCCAACCAGGTGATCCGCACCACCAAGGTTTCGAGCGCGGAAGTGGAGCCTCATCTCAAACCCGAAGAGCGCGTGCTTCGCGACGAGTTGCTGGCGGAGATGAGGAGTATCGAAAAGGAGCGCCCCGCGCCAATCCCGATGGCAATGGGGATTGCGGATGGCGACTACCGCTTCGTTCCCGACGGTCCCGGCGATGAGCCGGCGCCCGGCAAGGGGATCAAGCGCGAGGCAACGGAAGGATCGTACCTGCCGGATGCAAACAAGCCTTATGTGCCGCCGCCATCTTATTTCCTTTACGGCGGGGACATGTATAGCCATGGTTCGCAGATGAAGCCGGGCTTTGTGACGGTGCTGGTGAAGGGCGAGCCACCCACGGAGTTGCCGCCTCCCGGACGTCACACCAGCGGGCGCCGCCGGGCTCTGGCGGAGTGGCTCGCTTCCGCGGATCACCCGCTGGTGGCGCGGGTGATGGTGAACCGCATCTGGCATCACCACTTCGGGCGCGGCATCGTGCCGACGCTCGACAACTTCGGCCACACCGGAGACAAGCCATCGCACCCGGAACTGCTTGACTGGCTCGCCGTGGAATTTCGCGAGCAGGGCTGGAGCATCAAGGACATGCACCGGCTCATCATGAACAGCCAGACCTATCAAATGGCTTCGTCTTTCGGCAGCGGGCAGGATGAGGCCAGGGATGCGGACAATACGTGGCTGTGGCGCTTCCGCGAGCAGCGGCTGGAAGCGGAGATAGTGCGCGATTCGATCCTTGCCGTGGCCGGGACGCTCAACGCGCGGATGGAAGGCCCGGCGGTGTTTCCCACGCTTCCAAAGGAGTCGCTCGATTCGATGAAATACGGTATCTGGCGCCGGCAGAAGGACGGACCGGAGACATGGCGCCGCAGCGTGTACGTCTACCGCAAGCGCGGCCTCCCCTTCCCCTTTTTCGAGGTTTTCGACCTGCCGGACCAGACCATTACCTGCGGGCGGAGGAACGTGTCCACGGTAGCGACCCAGGCGCTGACGCTGCTGAATAACGACTTTGTACTCGAGCAGTCGAGGCACTTTGCGGATCGCGTGCGCGGCCTCTCGCCGGCGGACGCGAACGAACAGTTGCGGCTCGCCTATGAGATCGCTCTCAGCCGACCTCCCACGGAGAAGGAGCGCTCCCTCGGCCTCGAGTTTCTGAGACACAACAAAATCGGGGACCTGACCCACGTCCTTGTCAACCTCAGCGAATTTCTCTACATGAGGTAAGCCATGCCGAAGCAGTTTGTCTCACGCCGGCAATTTCTGTTTGAAGCGGGTGGGGGACTGAGCGGCCTCGCGCTCGCTTACCTTCTGGGCCAGCAGGGACTGCTTGCTTCGCCGGACGTCTGCGGGGCTGGGAATCTGCAAACACCGTTCACGCCGCGCAAGCCGCACTTCGCACCGCGCGCCAAAGCCGTCATCTCTCTCTTCATGAGCGGCGGCGTGAGCCACGTGGATACGTTCGACCCGAAGCCATCGCTACGTAAGTACGCCGGGCAGCCGCTTGCGGGCAAGGGAGAGATCGTCGTACGGCAGGGGCACCCCGGGCCATTGATGCCCTCCCCGTTCGAGTTCAGGAAATACGGCGGCTGCGGAATGGAGGTTTCGTCGATCTTCCCTAACGTTGCGCGTCACGTGGACGAACTGGCGTTCATCCGTTCGGTGGTGGGCCGGTCGAATGATCACGTGATGGCGCACTACGAACTCGCGACGGGCACCGTGCGCATGGGAGCGCCGTGCGTGGGCTCATGGGTGACGTACGGGCTCGGGTCGGAGAATCAGAACCTGCCGGCTTTCGTGGTCATCTACGATGCGCATGGCGGCCCGTTCGGAGGTCCCGCGAATTGGACCGCCGGCTACATGCCCGCGGTGTATCAGGGCACGGTCTTTCGCTCGGCGGGAGACCCGATCGCCGATCTGAAACCGCCGGCTTCGGTTTCGGACGCGGAACAGCGCGGTCGGCTCGACCTGCTGGCCAAACTGAACGCTCTCGATGAGGAGAAGAATCCGGCCAATTCCGAGCTTGCGGCCCGCATCACGTCGTATGAACTGGCCTACCGCATGCAGTCCTGTGCGCCGGAGGCCGTGGAGATTGAGGGCGAATCCGAGGCCACGAAGAAGCTCTACGGGCTCGATCAATCCACAACGGAGCCGTTCGGCAGGCAGTGCCTCATGGCGCGCCGCCTGGTGGAGCGCGGCGTCCGCTTCGTGCAGTTGTATCACGGCGGACTGGGCATCCAGAATATCGACACTTGGGACGCGCACGAGAACATCGCGGACAATCACACGCGCCACGCCGCCGAGGTGGATCTACCGATGTCCGGCCTGATCACCGACCTCAAAAAGCGCGGGCTGCTCGATTCCACGCTGGTGATCTGGCAAAGCGAATTCGGCCGCATGCCGATTTCGCAGCGCGGCGTGGGGCGTGACCATAATCCAGGGGCGATGACCATCTTCATGGCGGGCGCAGGCATCAAGGGCGGCCAGGCGATCGGATCGAGTGACGAGTTCGGCTACAAGGCCGAGGAGCAACCGGTGAGCGTTCACGATCTCCATGCCACCATCCTGCATTTGCTGGGCATGGACCACACGAAGCTGACCTACCGGTACCAGGGCCGGCAGATGCGGCTCACCGATGTGTACGGTGTACCGATTCCGCAGATCATTGCGTAGGGGTTGAGACAATTTATCCGCGGTAAGTACTAAGGTGAAAAAACGTTTCCCTGCTTTGGAAGCAGGTGTTAAGATTTCACTATCGATCGTTACGGTTATTTTTGACACTGGGGAGATCCATGATGAAGATCCGGCTTGTTGCCTCCTGCGCAGGGCTATTCCTTGCTTCCTGGCTTGTCTTCGGGCAAGCGCGGCACAATCCTTTCGAGGACCGCTCCGACACTGGTGAGACCGTCAAGGTTCTGCCAACGCCGGCGTCCATCCGTTCCCCTCATGACACGCAGCCTTCCGACGCGCCCGTCCACCGGGGAACCTCGGTCTATCCCGCGAGCTATGGTTCGGGAAATCTTCTTTATCACAACGGCAGGATCATGGCGAATCCGCGGTACTACGCCATTTACTGGAATGGCGCTGTTGCCAACTCCACCTCCACTTCCCTGGGCTACGCCACCATCTCCGCGCAAGTCGCCTCCTTCGCGGCAAGCTTTGCGAAGGGAACCAACTGGAGTAACGACCCTGCGGATGATTACGAGATTGTGCAGCAATACAACGACTCGACGGGCGCTTCCCCGGCCGCCACACTCCCCTATGACGGCACTTTCGTCGACGGGCAGAGCACGAAATCCTCCATCAAGGATTCCGCCATCCGGACGTATTTGGCCGGCCTGTTCAACGGGGGGAAAGTGCCGGCCGATGCGAACACGATCTATGGTGTGTACTTCCCCTCGGGCATGCGGGTCTCGCTCACCGGTGGCGCCTCCTGTAGCAGCTTCTGCGGCTACCACAGCCACTTCTCCTACAACGGTCTTCAGATCAAGTACGCCGTCTTCCCTTACCCGGATTGCTCCGGGTGCCGTCTGACGGGCAAGACGGTGGCGGATATGCTGACGATCGTCGGCAGCCATGAGATTCGGGAAGCCGTCACTGATCCTGGGGACAACAATGCGAATGCCTGGTACGATTCCGCCGGATATGAAGCCGATGACAAGTGCGCCTGGCACAACCTTTACCAGATGGCCAATGGCGGCTTCTGGGTGCAGCCTGAGTATTCGAATGGCATAAAGATCGCTCCGATCGGCTTACCGTATCCGGGACCCGGCTGTATCGTGCCCTGATCGTCTTGGTAGCACCCCTGTTGGTGGTGGTCAGCATAGCTTGACTTCCAATCCATTCTCAGATATAAGTGGTTCGGTTTAGCGCTTTCACGGGGATGAAGCAAAGGGGAACCTCGTATCATCGGGGTGGGTGTGTTGTTGTTATCCCCCACATTCCTGGGCGCCAGCAGCGTTGAAGCGCAATCATCACAGGGGTCAGTGTCTATGCAAACTAAGCTGTTTGGGGTGGGGATCCTTATCCTCGTATCCAGCCTTTCTCTTTGGGGACAGACATTTGGTGAAATCAGCGGCGAGGTCCGCGATCCGAGCGGGGCCGGCATCCCGGGGGTCCAGGTTACCGCCACTAACACCGAAACCAACGTCGCCCGCAACACGGTAACGAACGACGCCGGAGTCTATAGCTTTCCTGCCATGGTGCCCGGCTTCTATAACGTCCGCGCCGAGAAATCGGGGTTTAAGTCCGTCACGCGCACGGACATCCAGCTTCAGGTGCAACAAAGCGCGCGTCTCGATATCGAGATGCCGATTGGGCAGGTTTCCGAATCCGTCGAAGTTTCGGCATCCGCCACGCTGCTCTCCACGGAAAACGCCACTGTCGGCACCGTGGTGGAGACCAAACGTATTGTCGAATTGCCGCTCAATGGCCGCAACTATCTGCAGCTTGTTTCCCTCGCGCCCAACGTAAGCTATGGTTTCGGGAGCGCGGGACAAGCGGGCTCACGACAGGGAGGCGAACGCGCCGCCCAGAATATCTCCGTCGGCGGCAATCGAAGTGAGTTCAATAACTTTACGCTCGACGTCGTGGATAACAACGACCCCAACTTAAATACTTACATCATTCAGCCCTACATTGACGCCTTGCAGGAATTCAAGGTACAAACCGGCGTCTACCCGGCCGAGTTCGGCCGCGAGGGGACTCAGATCAACGTTTCCACGAAGCCAGGCACCAACAGCTATCACGGCACCCTTTACGAGTTCCTGCGCAATGACGCCTTGGATGCCAACAACTATTCGTTCACTTCCGTGCGTACCACCAAGTACCCGTTCAAGTGGAATCAATACGGGGGTACGTTCGGCGGACCGGTCTGGATTCCCAAGCTCTTCAACGGCAAGAACAAGCTCTTCTTCATGGGCAACTACGAATCGTTCCGGCAGAGGCAGAGCAGTCAGTCGCTCTATAACCTGCCCTCCTCGGCGATGCGCAACGGTGATTTTTCTGAACTGCTTGCCCGTGGGATCACCATCTATGATCCGAACACCCGCGCCACGGGCGCCGACGGCAAGATCACGGCAACGCAATTTGCGGGCAACCTCATTCCGTCAAGCCGGATGGATGCTATTTCGAAGAAGTTTCTCGAGTTCTATCCCGCTCCAAACCTTCCGAACTCGACACTGATCCGTAACTTCCAGCAATCCCAGTCGGCGCCGCGCAACAAGGATCAATTCATCCTGCGCATGGATTTCAATGAATCGGCCAACTCGCAATGGTCGGGCCGCTACAGTTGGGGGGATGAGAATCAGGTCAACGAAGGGCTAAAGCTCAACGGATTCAAAGTGCTCACCAACGTCGAGCAGTACATGGGCTCGAACACGCGCGTGCTGAGCCCTTCCATGGTCAACGAATTTCGCTTCGGCTACTCGCGGTTCTTCAATTCAGCGGGACGGGAGCTGGCCTTCGTCCGCAATGTGGTGAAGGAACTTGCGATTCCTGGTCTGAACGCCGGCGATCCGGTGACATGGGGCATTCCCGCGGTCGCCTTCACACGCTACAGCGGCTTCGGCGATGATTCGGAGGGACCGTATGCGAACGACAACAACGCCCTCCAGTTCGTCGATAACTTCTCCTGGGTACGCGGCAAGCACTCGTTCCGCTTCGGCGGCGAGATCCGCCGCGATGCTTATAACCAGGTAGGCAATCAGTTCGCGCGCGGGTCCTTCACGTTCGACATCAACGCCACGCGCAACCCCGCCCTTGCTTCCGGCGGGGACGATTTCGCCGACTTTCTGCTCGGCCAGGTGAAGCGTTCCGAGGCGGCTGTCCAGATCGCGGAAGCTCAGTTCCGGTCCACCAGTTTCGCCGCCTACATCGACGATGTCTGGAAGGTGAGTCCGAAACTCACCCTGAACCTCGGCCTGCGTTATGAGCGCACCCCGCCCTTCGAGGACCAGACCGGAAAACTGATCACCGCGGCCATTCCACTCGACACCATGGTTCCCAAGGTGGCGGACCTCAAGCTTCATCCCTACTGGGAGAGGCAAGGCAGCGGAGACTTTTACGAGGGGTTCAATCTTCTATGGCCGGATATCCAGGCGCGCCGCGACGGACACTTGGGCAACCGCCTGGTCTCGGTCGATAACAGGAACTTCGCGCCCCGCATCGGCATCACCTGGAATCCCAGCCCGAAATGGGTGGTACGGAGCGGCTTCGGTATCTTTTTCTCTCAGGACACCGGCAACCCCCGATTCGACATGGCGCGCAACCTTGCCGGACGCACGCGGTTCGAATCGATCGACCCCGTCCTCTACACCTTTGAAAACGCCTTCGCCAGCCTGGCAGGTGCGAAGGCCACTGTGTTTCGCCCCTACGCCTTCGCGAACCTCTATGACCGCAAGACTCCGCGCACTATGACGATGCTCCTCAACGTTCAGCGGGAACTGCCCGGCAACACGGTGCTCGAAGTCGGCTATCTGGGCTCCATCAGCCATCACCTCGAGTCGTTGCGCGCAGTGAATGAAGCGATTCCGGGCACTACGCCTGTCCTGGACCGCACACCGTTCGCTGAATTCGGACGCATCCAGTTAGTGGATGCCAGTTCGAACGCCAACTACAACGGCTTGTCCGGCAAGTTGACCAAGCGCTACAGCAACGGGCTGACCTATCTGGCCTCCTACACGTGGGCGAAATCGATTGACAATTCGAGTTCGATTCGCACCCACAATGGAGATACTCTGTTTCCCCAGAACAGCAACTGCCTGCGCTGCGAGCGGGCGCTCTCCCAATTCCATACGGCATCCCGCTTTGTAACCAGCCTCCTGTACGATATTCCCGTCGGCAGGGGACGGCAGAAGGACATTCAGAGCCGCGCTCTCGATGCCGTCATCGGTGGCTGGCAGATCGGGGCTATCTGGACTTACCAGTCGGGCTTCCCTCTCACTATCAGCGCCAATGCCCGTGATTCCTCGAACATCGGCGCCGGGTTTGACCGGCCGAACGCCGTCCCGGGCGTCGATCCCGTCCGCCCCCGCGGCGAGCAGACCACCGAGGCTTTCTTCAATAAGAATGCCTACTCGACGCAGGTCTTCGGCACGTTCGGCAACGTCGGCCGGAATACGATGATCGGCCCGCGCATCTTCAACGTCGACGCGTCCCTGATCAAGGACTTCACCATTAAGGAGTCAATGAAGACACAGTTCCGATGGGAGTTGTTCAACTCAATCAACCACCCCAACTGGGGCGACCCCAACACCAACTTCTATTCCGGCGCTTTCGGCACCATCGCAAGCACGCGCATGGCCATGCGGCAGATGCAACTCGCGTTGAAGTTCATATTTTGACGGGCTGGCTCGCGCAACGGAATGCCAGGCTGTAGGCTGCCATGGCCGGCGCCGGCTTGAACTCCTGCTGAACATCACAGCCTATCCGGCGCCAACAGCAGGATGTTTCAGGCTCAGATCACCAGCCCGAACCCCATCGAAACCTCCAACTGCCCGATGAATCCCGAGCGGTTCACCAGAAAATTGAAAGGCTTGCCGTTCTGATACTGGCGCACGTCGAAGCGCAGGTTAAAGATGGGAGTCAGGCGGTATTTCACGCCGCCGCCGTAGTTGAAGCCGAACTTGGTGTAGGCGCCGCCGGATGTCACGCTGGTCCCGGGGGGGGTGTAGCTATTGAAGTGGACTCCGCCGGCGGCGAATGGCCGCACTTTCGAGCCTTCCTTGGTCGCGTAGGCAAGGAAGTTGTAAAAGCCCTGATGAATCGCCATTCCGAACTCCTGGCCGGCTGTATCGTTCCGCAGGTGCGTGCGATTGTAGCCGTAGCCGAATTCGTGGCCGAAATAGCGCCAGTTGTTGAGCGTGGTTCGGAAGCCGATCCTCCAGCCGTCGGTGAGGCTATAGGCAGTGAGACTTTGCCCGTCGTTCAAGACGCCGAGATTCTTGTTATTCAGGCGGGAAACACCGCCGATAATCGAAAACTCCGCGGATTGGGAAAGCGCGGGGACGGCGGAAAGCAGCAGGAAGCAGAAGACTCGCGGACTCATCCGTCTCATCGATTTGTGGCATGCTCCTCATCTACCACGATAACGTGAATCACGCGGGGGCCGTGAACGCCGCGCACGAGAATCATTTCAATATCGGCGCTGCGGCTGGGGCCGGTGATGAAGACCGTGGAAGAAGAGGCGTCCGCCGGTTTGGGAAGCACGGTGTAGAATTCGTCCAACCCCGTGAGCAGCCGGCTCAGAGGTAGCACGGCGATGTGAGCGGGCGGCAGCAGCGAAATCAGGCGCGCTTCGCTCACGGACCGGGTGACGATGGTTCCGGTTTCGGCAAGGCCGTAATCGGCGCACGTGATTCCAAAAGGCGCCAGGGCGCAAGCGGCGCGAAGCGAGGGCTCGTCCTGGAATCCGCCCGCGACGCCCGGCAGGCCGGGGATACCGGCCCTCTCGAGGAGCGGATCCGTGGAACACACCGCGGCCGCGCCTTCGAGAATCCCGGCGGCGATTTCGCGGACCTGCGCGAGGCTCGCGGCGCGATACACCTTTCCCCCGAGCACTTCCAGCCGCTCCGCAAACAGAGCGACGCGGCGTTCCGGATGGATTTCCGGAATTCGGGTGCGCGGCTCCGGAACCGGCGCCGGTTTCTCTCCAGGCTTGCGTCCCAGCGCTTTCCGCACGCGATCGAAAATCTCTTCCCGCGGCGTCACTTCGATTTCTCCCGTTCCCGCCACTGGTCGCGGAAACTCTTCCTGGCCGGAAGCGTCACTTCGCGGACGCTGCCCCACTTGGCCGCCGGGCCGATGGACGCCGCCCCCGGCAGCCGCGCCATCTTCGCCGCGATTCGTCCAGCCATGGCGTAGAGTTTCGGCCGCCGCATCAGCCAGCCGTACATCTGAAACGCCTTACGCTCGACGAAGCCGCCGCCGTGGACGGCGCGATCCTCCACCACTTCCTTGCGAAGATCGAGGAGAATCTTTGGAATGTCGATCTTGACCGGACAGACCTCGGCGCACGCTCCGCAAAGGCTCGACGCAAAGGGGAGCCACGGATCTTTCGCGATGCCCTCGTATTGCGGCGTAATGATGGCTCCGATGGGTCCGGAGTAAGCACCGGGATAGTTGTGCCCGCCGATCTTGCGGTAGACGGGACAGGCATTCAGACAGGCGCCGCAGCGGATGCAGTACAGCGACTGCCTCTTCTCCGCGTCGGCCAGCAGCCGGGTCCGGCCGTTGTCCATGAGCACAACGTAGAACTCGCCGGGCCCATCGGCTTCCCGGCCGCGGCGCGGGCCGGAGAGGAACGACGTGTACACAGTCAACAACTGTCCCGTCCCGCTGCGCCCCAGCAGTTTCAGAAACACGGCCAGATCGCGCGCCCGGGGGATCATCTTCTCCAGCCCCGCCACCGCGATGTGGATGGGGGGCGCGGTGGTGGTGAGCCGGGCGTTCCCTTCGTTCTCGACAATGCAGACGGCGCCGGAATCGGCCACCAGAAAGTTCGCGCCGGAGATGCCGATTCCCGCCGCGAGGAACTTTTCACGGAGGTTGCGGCGGGCAATCATCGCCTGCTTTTCGGGCTCCTCGGTGCGCGGATCGGCCAGATTCTTTTCAAATACGTCGGCCACGTCCTGGCGCGTCATGTGCACCGCCGGGGCCACGATGTGATACGGACGGTCGTGCGCGAGTTGGATGATGTACTCGCCCAGATCCGTCTCCACGGCCTCCAGGTGATGATGTTCCAGCCGCTGGTTGAGATGAATTTCTTCCGTCGTCATCGACTTCGATTTCACCAGCATCTTCACGCCGCGCTCTCGCGCCAGGCCGAGAATGAAATCCGCCACTTCGCCGCCGTTGCGGGCGTAAATGACCTTGCCTCCGTGCGCCTCGACGTTCGCCTCGAACTCCTCCAGATAGACGTCGAGGTTTTCGAGGGTATGCTTCTTGATGCGATTGGCCTGCGTGCGCAGTTCCTGATACTCGGGCATCGCCCCGGGCGCCACCGCTTCCTCGCGCTTCTCCTTGAGCCGCGCCGTGGCCGAATACACCGCCAGTTGAATCTTCGGATTGTCCACCGTCCGGCGGATCTGTTCCTCTTGTTCCGGTTTCATCAGCATCGCGGATTACCTCGAGGCGAGCACTTCGGCCAGATGCATCGTCTTCAGAGGAGCGCCCGCCCTCGAAAACACTCCCTGCAACTGCATCAGACAACTGGAATCAATCGAGACCACCGTCGAGGCCCCGGTGGCGAGAATCGAATCGAGTTTCGTGCGGCCCATGCCGCCGGAAACCTCGGGAAACTTCACGGAAAAGGTTCCTCCGAAGCCGCAGCATTCCTCCGCCGCGCTCATCTCGCGCAGTTCCAGTCCGCGAACCTTTCGCAGCAGGCGGCGCGGGGCTTCCTTGATGCGCAGTTCGCGCAGCGCGTGGCAACTGTCGTGATAGGTTACGATCCCCTCGAATCGCGCCCCCACATCGTCCACTTTCGCCACCTCGGTGAGAAACTGCGAGAACTCGATGACGCGCGGGGCGAGGTATTCGGCCTCTTCATATTGGCTGGAACCCTTCGGGAACAGGTCGAAGAAATGATGGGTGATCATGGATGCGCACGAACCGGACGGCACGACAATGAACTCCGCGTCGCGGAATACGCGGATGAAATGCTCGGCCACCTTGCGCGCATCCTCTCGATAGCCGGTGTTGAATGCCGGTTGGCCGCAGCAGGTCTGGTCTTCGCGAAATTCGACCTGGTAGCCGGCTCGCTCCAGAACCTCGGCCATGGCCATGCCGACTGGCGGGAAGACCTGATCCACGATGCAGGTGACGAAAATGGAAACTCGGGCAGGCATGTGAAAGAAGGATTGTAACAGGAGTGAGCCTCCCAACGCGTTACAATGAAAGGGTGAAGCGCAGACAGTTTCCCTTCCTTCTGCTGCTCGCGTCCCTCCCTGCCTGGGCCGGCTCTTCCGCCAAGGCTGACGGGCTTGTGGAATTGCACGGCAAACTCACCCAGGTGAAGGGGCAGCCTCCCGTGCTGACGCTGAAGGATGGCTCCACGGTCAGACTGGCCGGCGATGAGCCGACCACCGGTGTGTTGAACGATCAACGGCTGAACGGCTTCCCGCTGGAGGTGTTGGGACATTATTCGGCGGACGGCGCGTTCCATGTGGAGCCGATGCACAAGAGTGGTCTGTTTGTGGAGAAGGGCGGCAAGAAGCTGTATGTCACTTACTGGTGCGATGTTTGCGCCATCCGCACTTACACGCCCGGCAAGTGTGTATGCTGCCAGCAGGAAACCGAACTCGATCTGCGCGATAAGCTGGATAATTAACCGACACCCATGAATTACACCGCCGAACGGCAAACCATCGACGGCTTCGAAGTCATCCGTCTCACTGACGCTCGCGGCAGGGCGCAGGTCTCCATCGCTCCGTCGATGGGCAATAACTCCTATGAGATGAAAGTGAACGGGCAGCCCGTGTATTGGTCACCCTACCGGACGCTGGGAGAATGGAAGGCCAAACCGGCGCTGTTAGGGAATCCTTTCCTGGCGCCGTGGGCGAACCGCCTGGACCAGGACGCCTTTTGGGCCAACGGCAAGAAGTATCATCTCAATCCGGACCTGAAGAACTTCCGCTACGATGCTTTCCATCAACCCATCCACGGGTTGGTGAACAACGCTTCGCAATGGCAGGTAACCTCGCTGCGGAGCGGCGAAGAACACGCCGCCGCCACCAGCCGCCTGGAGTTTTGGCGCTACCCCGAATGGATGGCGCAGTTCCCCTTCGCGCATGCTTATGAGATGACATACCGGCTGAAGGACGGAGTGCTGGAGGTGGACACCACGGTGGAGAATCTCTCCGCCGAGCAGATGCCGGTTTCGGTCGCCTTCCACCCGTACTTCACACTGCCGGGCGTTCCGCGCGACCAGTGGCTGGTCCGCATCCCTGTCCGCGAGCACGTCGTTTTGAACGAAAAGCTGACGCCCACCGGAGGGCAGGAGCCGTTCACGGCAGCCCAGCCCATCTCGCTCCAGGGACGGCAACTCGACGACGTCTTTGCCGGCGTGGACCACAACGCGGAATTTTCCGTCGAAGGCGGTGGAAAGAAAATAGCCCTCCGTTTCGGACCGAAGTTTCACGTGGCCGTGGTATACGCCCCGCCGGGACGCGACTTCATCTGCTTCGAGCCGATGTCAGGAGTCACCAACGCGTTCAATCTGGCGCACGAGGGGAAATATGCCGATTTGCAGCATATCGCCCCCGGGGGCCGGTGGCGGGAAAGTTACTGGGTGCGCGCCGAAGGTTACTGAGACTTACTTCTTGGTTACCGGAGCGGCAGGCTTAACGATAGCCGGCCTGGGCGCCGCGGAAGGAAGCGAAGCGGGCGGAGCGGCGGTTGTGGAGGCCGGGGCGCTCGTGTCGTAGGCGGTAATGACATCCTTGGTCACATCCACTTCACTGGCGGCGTAGAGCACGGGAGTCTGCTGCGAGCTGACGTCCAGGATCACCGAAAATCCTTTTTCCTTGGCGTATTTGTCGATGACCGCCATCATCTTCCCGCCCAGGTCTTGAAAGATCTTCTGCTGTGCCTGTTCCAGTTCCTCGCTGGCGTCCTGCAGGTCGCGGTTGTAGCTCTTGGTTTGCGCATCGATGTCGCCCATCAGCCTTCGCTTCTGGTCGTCGCTCAAGACTGACCCGCCCTTCTGCAATTGAGCTTGCAGGTTCTGGATGGCCTGCTGCTTCTTTTCGAGGTCCTGTTTGCGGGGTGCGAACTTTTTCTCGAGCTCACCGATAGCCTTCTGCCCGTCTTTCGTACTGGCGATCGCCGCGTTGATATTGATAATGCCGACTTTGTTCGGCGCCTGTGCCGCCGCGATACCCACAATCTGGGCCGCCAGCAGGG
>JADLBG010000267.1 GCA_020847895.1 Bryobacterales bacterium | reverse complement strand
CTCATCACAAACATCGCCTTCTCCGCCAGCGCGCTGAGCGAGGTCTCGCCGCGCCGCACCACGTCGCGCGGATCGAGCGATCCCTCGGGCAGTTCGCCCGCGCCCGCCACAATGAACGTCTTCGGCGCGTTCGGAGCCGGAATCGTGTAGCTGAATCCATAGACGGAAGGCTGCGATGGCGGATCATAGGCAGGCGCGATGTTCGTCCGCGCCACGGGGTTCAACCCGTCCCGCGGGATGTCCCACTTCTTCAAAGTCTCCACGTAGCCTGCGTTGAACTGGCCGAAGCCGGCAAATGTGAACGGCCGCGGGGAACGAAGTTCCATCCCGCACAAGGCGTGCCGCGGACGGTTCAGGCGCTTCAAATGCGCATCCACCGCCTCAAATCCGGCGGCCAGCGGCAGAGGCCGCAGAAACCGCGCGTGCTCCACTTGAAAGCCGGGCGAGGCCACCGCGCCGGCCGAGTACGGGCTGATGCCTTTGATAAAGGAGAAGTCCCCCCTGGGATTGGCGACAAGCATAGGTAGATTATGGCGCGGCCGGCGCCTCTCGCGCTGGCTCGCTTCCTTCTGATGCCGGCAACCGGACAGGTTGCTTTACTATAGACTGTACGGGGTTGACGGCAAGTGATCCGCGAACAGTATTTCGAAGATTACGAGACAGGCGCGCGCCGTGAGACCATGGGCCGCACCATCACGGAGACCGACCTCGTGCTGCACGCGGGCCAGACCGGCGATTTCTACCCGCACCATATGGATGCGGAGTGGTGCAAGACTCAGCCTTTCGGCAGGCGCATCGCGCACGGTACGCTCATCTTCAGCGTGGCGGTGGGCATGACCGCCGGCGATGTGAACCCGCTGGCGTTTTCCTACGGCTACGACCGCCTGCGTTTTCTGAAGCCGGTCTTCATCGGCGATACGATCCGGGTCAGGGTGGAGATCAAGGACAAGCGGGATCATCCCCGGCGCGCGGATCACGGCATTGTTGTCGAGTTCTGCGAGGTTCTCAATCAGGCGGGAGAGTCCGTGCTGGTGTGCGAGCACCTGTTGATGGTGAGCAAGCGGGCTCCTGGCGGCGAATGAGCCCACGCCGAACTACGCCGCCCTTCTCTGAGCCTCCGCCAGCAGATCCCGCACCGGCCGGGAGGTGTTGATGGTGTCCAGCACCAACCGGTCGATGACCGCCGCCAGTTCCGCCCACCGCTCGAGGCGCGGCAGTTCGCGCGCCCCGGCGTGGATCGATTCCAGTTCACGATAGAAAGGGATGGCGCGGTTGACGTCCGCGTCCGACCAGGTGGTCTTGCGGCAGCCGATCGCGCCCTCGAGCGTGAGCAGTTTGTCCATCTCCGCCCCGGCGCAATGGCGTAGAAAACGATAGGCCGTTTCGCGCCTCCGGCTGCCTGAGCCGATGGCGAGCAGCCAGTAAACGTTCAGCGACACGGGACGGCCACCTTCACCGCAAGGTATCGGGGCGATGCCCACCTTGCCGCGGATACGGCCGGCGCCTGCCTCGCACATGGCCGCGAAGCCGAACCAGTTCACCATCATGGCGATTTCACCGTCCGCGAAAGCCAAACCGGATTTCACGGAATCGAACTCGCGCGAGTTCGGATGAACGGCCCGTGGATCATTGAGCATCTGCCTGTAGAAGTCCAGTGCCGCCGCGGCTTCCCCGGTGTCGATCGAAACCCTGCCCGCGGAATCGAACAACTCGCCGCCCCGCGTCCACAGTTGCAGACAGAAGTCATAAACGGTGTTGTGCCCGTCGGGGAAGGCGGCGAAAACAGTGCCGTAGAGGCCCTCCGCGGGCCGCGTAAAGTGGGTGGCGGCGGCGCGGAATTCATCCCAGGTGCGCGGGACGGCCAGCGGTTTGCCATACGCGCGCCGGTAGGCGTCCTGCTCGGCGTTGTCGCCGAACAGGTCCGTGCGATAGATAAGACATTCGGGGCCGTCGTGGTAAGGGAGGCCCATCACCTCGTCTCCGAACTGCTGCAGGCGCAGCAGCGATGGAGCCCAGCCATTCGGAAAATCTTCCGGGGGATCCGCGCGCAGAAACGGAGCGAGGTCGGCCAGCGCGCCCTGTTCCCGCGCGGCCGCGATCCAATCCGTGTTCAGAAACGCCGCGTCCCATTCACCGCGCCGCAATCCCTCGCGGGTGAAGAGCGCCTCATAGAGCGGGTGAACGTCGAGCGCTTCGGCCTCGAGCGCCAGGTCCGTCTCTCCGGCGCGCTGGAACGACTCCCATTGCTTCCGGATGGCGGATTCGAACGGGCCGAACTTGCGAACGGCGATGCGGAAGGCGCTTCCCCGGCTCATGTGTTCTCCGCGCGAGGTCCGAATGCCGCCGGGTCGCGATACTTCACGGTCTGCAGGTGCTCACAATAGAGCACCAACTCTCCCTCGTTCCTGAACACTTCATAGGAAACACGCACCAGGCCCATGGCGGGATACTTCGGTTGTTTCTCGAGGTTGGTCCGGATGGTGTAAATGGTGTCGCCGATGAAGACGGGCTTGATGAAACGCAGTTTGTCGTAGCCGTAGCTGAAGGTGTTCACGTTGTTATGCGCCATCAGGCCCAGTCCGAAACTGAACACCAGCGACCCCGCCACCAGGCGCCTGCCGAAAATGCCCTCCTCGGCCGCGAACTTCTCATCAGCGACGTAAGGATGCATATCCAGCACAAGAGCGTTGAAGAGCATGCTCTCGCCTTCGGAAATGGTGCGGCGGATGGAACGGGCGCGCATTCCCGGCTCGAAATCCTCGTAGAGCCAGTTTTCCGCGTTCCAGACAGGAATCTCCTGGTGTCTCGAAGCATCGGGATTGGGATTCATAGGGATGGCTCCCTCGCTTTCTCTTGATCTGGCCGTAGGGCGAACTCTTCCATAATCGGCGCCGTGTGCTCGCCCAGGCGGGGCGCGCCCAACGGCGATTTGTAGATCTCGCCGTCAATGCGGATGGGGCAACGCGTGGTCTTGAGGCTGACGTCCTTGCCGCGCATCACCTCCTGCACCATGTCGAGCGCGCGGAAACCTTCGTGCTCGAAGAGCCGCGGCCAGGTCAGGACATCGGAGCACCACGCGCCGGCAGGCTCCAGGATGCCCAGCCAGTGGGCCGTGGCGGCCGTTTTCAAATGATTCATCAGGATGCGCTTGATTTCGTCCCGTTTCTCGAATGGGGACCGGGGATCGGAATAGGCCAGCAGGGCCGGGCAGCCGAGCAGTTCCCCAAGGCGCGTCACCGGGTTCATGGCGATGGCAATGTACCCGTCAGCGGTGGGGTAGATGCCGTACGGAGCGGCAAGGTAGGCGTGCGCGTTATTTACGGCGCTGCGAACCGGCAGTTGGCCCCCGTCGTTCAGATATGTGGTGAGCACTTCGAATTGAAAATCGAGGATTGCCTCGATCAGAGTCACTTCCACTTTGCCCCCCATTCCCGTAACACCGCGGCGCACGAGGCAGGCCAGGACGCCCTCCACCAGGCAGGCTCCGGCAAACAGGTCCACCACGGCGAGGCCGAAGGGGACGGGCGGTTGGCCGTCATTCCCGTTCAGCCACGCCAGCCCCGTGAGCGATTGCAGCAGCAGGTCCTGGCCAGGCTTGTCGCGCCAGGGGCCTTCTTTCCCGTACCCGGTGATCTCACCGTAGACGATGCGCGGATTCATTCTCCGGACGGATTCGTAATCGAAACCCAGCTTGTCGATGACGCCGGGCCGGAAGTTCTGAATCAGGACGTCGGCTTTACGTGCAAGCCCGGCGACAACCTCGCGATCCGCGGAGTTCTTCAAGTCAGCGGCGAAGCTCTGCTTGTTGCGGTTGATGGAGTGAAACAGGGTGCTGTCGCCGTCCAGTTCCAGGTTGGAGATGTACAACTGGCGGCAGAGATCGCCGGTGTGCGGGCGTTCGATCTTAATGACGCGCGCGCCCAGGTCGGCCAGGCGCAGCGAAGCCGCCGGACCGGCCAGAAACTGGCTGAGGTCGAGAACGAGAAGTCCTTCAAGTGGTTTCATGCTGGTGTCGGTTTATGTGGAGAGAATCCCGGAAGAGCGCGTCCAGGCGCTCCATCACCCGGCCGGCGTCGCCTCCGCTTCTGAGGTATTCGTGAACAACAGGCGCGGCGTCATCCTGAAAACGCAGATATCCGTTATAGCGAGGCCGCAGCCAGGCGCTGTCCAAGGTCTCGAGCGTGTTCAGGAAAAAACCGCCGCTGGCGCGGTTCACCTCGTGGTCGGTCCAGGCCGCGCGGTGGCCAGGCTGCCCGCCCGATTGGAAGTAGAGTGTACGCTGGCAGCCGGGAGCGGCAGTGAACCGGGCATAGGCGGCGGCCTGTTCGGGGTGGCGGCAGCGCGCGGAAATAGCCAGCCCGGCGCCGCCGAGCGTAGAGCGGCAGCGGCGCCCGCCGTCGACCTCCACCAGCCCGCCAAACTCCAGTACGAAGCCCGCATAACCGGGACGCCCGTAGTTTGAATAGCCATAGGCGAACGGGCAGTACGCCGCGGAATCGCCGGAGGCCAGCAACTCCCATGTGCCGGGGGGATTCCGCTCCAGGCAGCCGGGGCCGCAGCAGCACAACAATTCGCGCAGCATCTCGAGCGCGCCGGCTCCCGCGCTCCGGCCGCAAACGGAATCAGCGTTCCGAAAGGGTTCTTCACCTAACGCCCCGCACAGCATGTAAAAATGCATCAGGCTGTCGATAGCCAGCCCGGGAACGGCAACCAGACCGCGGCGGGCGAGAGCCAGCAGTTCGCTCCAGGTGCGGGGGATACCGGCGCCGGCGCGCTCCAGCAGGTCACTCCGCCACCCGCTGACGGGAGCCGCCGCATCGATGGCAAGCGCCCACTGGCGCTCCCCGTATGTGTAGCTTTCGAACGAGCGGCCCACGGAACCTCGCCGCTGATCGTCGAGGAACTCGCGGGGAAGCCACTCATCGAGCGGGAGCAGCACCTCGTGTTCGGCGGCGTATCCCGCAAACGGGTGGTCGATCACCAGCAGATCAAAACGTTCCGCCAGTTTCTCAACGGGTTCATCGGCGAATTGTTGTAGGGACCGCTTCTCCCACCGGATGGCGACTTCCGGATTCAGTTCCGAGAATCTCTGCGCGGTCGCCGCCACGGGCAGGTAACCGCGCATGTGATTCCAGGTTATCCCGGTGAGCTTGATCATCAGGGCTATCTTACCCGAGTCCTCGAGCCGGGCGAGGCAGGGACGGCCCGGCTACCGTTTGGCCCGGGCGCGCGCGATGCTGTCGGCGATGCGCTTGAAATCCTCGCGCGACATGCCCCCGCCACCCAGCAGTTTGAGATCGTATTTATCGCCGGAGAAGGGCTGAATCTCCAGGCGGTAAGGTCCCTTTTGGTTGAAACCCCGAATGTCGGTGAAGAGCCATTCGCGCGATGCAGCGGGGTTGTTTGCGACAAAAGCAAGGCGATCCGGCTTCACCACCAGACGCCCCTCATCGTTGCCGATCAACTTGTTTCGCTGCGCATGGTAGGTGGGAAACTCCTCCGATTGCGCCGGCGTCCCGCCGCCCGCCGCGGCGCCTCGGCCGAACCAGGCTTTGAGGACGTCGCGGTCCTCGGCGGGAACCCGGAACTCCACCCGCTTCTGCTCTCCCGTGCGGTCCCGGATGGCCTGCTTGAACTGGACTACCACGCTATCCCCGTCCCCGGCGCTGATCTGGTCAATCTGGGCGCGGGTGGCGTAGAAGGAAGACTGCGGCTGGGCGTCATCCATGAAAATCATCGTGTCGCCCGCTGTAATCAGCCTTCCATCCACGGTGCTGAAGCCGGCTGCAAGCTGCACGCGCATTTCCCTCACGGGAGATTGGGCGCGGGCCGCCACGCAAACAGAAAGCCAGGCGAACAGAGCAAGGGCTCCTTGAAACCTCGTGAAATGTTGTGTCATCAGCTCCCTCTGGGAATCATTATAGCGGGGAGCCCGCACAAAGCTGCCCTTACTCCGGCGTCAAATGGCAGTGCAGACAGTTCCCCACCTGCGCCATCCGGTCAATCTTGTGACGCCCTGCAACGAATGGCGACATCTCGGCGTGGCATACCACACAATCCCACTTCCGCTCCATCACAAGCGAGTGGACCTTATCGAAATGCCAGTAGCCCTTCCGGCGCTCTTGCACGAGTTTGGCCATGGGGTGGCAGGTTTCGCAGGGCAGCTTCACCGCCTTGCCTGATTCCGGCGCCGCGGCCGTGGGCGCGGCCGCTGGGTTCGCTTCGTCGTGCGGGACCGCTGCCGCGATGGCCCGGGCAGCCAGGCGCCCCTGCACCAGCGATGGCCCCAGGAAAGTCCCCTCGAGCGCCGCCTTTCCATTAATGCCGCCCATCCCGGTTACTTCCCCCGCCGCATAAAGCCCCGGGATCGGTTCCCGCCTTGCAT
>JADLBG010000266.1 GCA_020847895.1 Bryobacterales bacterium | reverse complement strand
TTGAAGTGGATTCGGTGCGGCGGCTCGATTTCACACTGACCTTGGGCACGGATACGGTGTCGATCGACGTGCCTTCGGCGCGCCTGCAAGTGGAGGCTTCCGATTCCGGCGCCATCCTCGAAAGCAGCCGCATCGAGGCGCTGCCGTTGAACCGGCGCGGATTCCTGCAGTTGGCGCTGCTGACTCCGGGGGCGGCTCCCCCGGTGCAGGATTCGGAGCTATCGTCGCGGGGTACGTTCGCGACACACGTGAACGGCGGCAGGGAAGAGTTCAACAATTTCCTGCTCGACGGCATGGACAACAACGATCTGTACACGAACCGCTACGTGTTGGAGCCGTCCGTGGATACCATTGCCGAGTTCAAGATCACGGCGGGGAGCTATTCGGCCGAGTACGGACGCAGCGGCGGGGCGCAGGTGAACGTGATCACGCGCGGGGGAAGCAACCAGTTTCACGGCCTGGGCTACGAGTATCTGCGAAACCGTGTACTCGATGCGCCGAATTACTTTGACGCCGGGACAGCGAACAAGTACGTCAGGAACCAGTTCGGCGGCACCTTTTCCGGACCCTTACGGAAAAACAAGACCTTTTTCTTTCTGAACATCGATGCGCTGCGGGAGCGGAGCGGGCTGGCGCGGCTGGCGACGGTGCCCACGGCCGCGGAGCGCACGGGCGACTTGAGCGCGCGGTCCTCCCCCGTGATCGATCCCTTCACGCGCCGGCCCTTTCCCGGCAACATTATTCCCGAGCCGCGGATCAACCGCGTGTCGAAGCTTGTGCTGGGGCTGTTCCCCATGCCGAATCGCGAGGGGACGGCGGGAAACTACCTGGCGCAGCCGGTGCTCACGAACAATTTCGCACAAGGCGGCGGGCGCGTGGATCAGTACGTGCGCGGGGGTGGAATTGTGACGGTGCGTTATCTGTATAGCAGGCAGAACCTGTTCGAACCGTACGCCGAAGAAACGACGGATGTCCCGGGCTACGGTGACTTCGTGGGCAACACGGGGCACAATGCGATGGCGCACTATCTTCAGCCCGTGGGTGCGAACCTGGTAAACAGCTTGCGGGCCGGAGTGAACCGCTCGACGCGGAGCGCGCTGCCGCAAAACTACCAGCGCAATATCGCATCCGAATGGAATGTGCCGTGGCTGGGAGCTATCGACACACGGGACTATGGCTATCCGTTCTTCAACATTCAGGGATATTCGGCGGTGGGCGACGCCACGCCGCTGCCGCTGCTGCGTTACACCACGACATACCAGTTGCAGGACGACGTGTCCTGGATCCGCGGGCGGCACGCGTTCAAGACGGGTTTCGAGGCGCGCAACAACCGGGCCAACGGGAACGTCGACCTGCTGGCGCGCGGGTCGCTCTCCCTGTCGGGAGCGGTGTCGGGCAGCGGGATCAGCGACCTGCTGCTGGGAATCCCCACTTTCGCGCTCCAGGCAAAGCTTGATAACACGCAAACGCTGCGCACCACGTCGTACAACGCTTACTTCCAGGATGAGCTGAAGCTGACAACGCGGTTCAATCTGACGCTGGGGTTGCGCTATGAGTACAACACTCCGGCGACGGACCCCTACGACCGTATGTCCATCTATGATCCTTCGACGGCGCGCATTCTCAGGGTGGGCACGCAAGGCGTGACGCGGTCCGGAATCTATCCGGACCGGAACAACTTCGCGCCGCGGGCGGGCTTTGCGTGGAGCGTGCGTCCGCGGACGGTGATCCGCGGCGGGTATGGGTTGTATTACGACAGCGGCATGCTGGTGCAGGTCTCGTCGCAGTATTTCAACCCGCCGTTCTTCACGCTGCGTGCGTTCTTTCCCACGGCAACGCAGTTGATCACGCTGGACAATCCGTTTCCCATCACCGGCGGAATCTCTCCCGTCTCGCCGAGCACCCTGAACAGCGACTTGACGACGGCCTACATACAGCACTGGAGCTTCCACGTACAGCACCAGGTGGGCAATGCGACCACGGTGAGCGTGGGGTATGTGGGATCGGCGGGAGCGCACCTCATCCGGTCGCGGGATTTGAACCAGGCGCGGCCGGGATCCGGCGACCTGGCGCCGCGGCGGCCGCATCCCGAGTACAGCGGGATTATCTACATCGAGGGTTCGGGAAATTCGAACTACCATTCGCTTCAGGCGTCTGTTGACCGGCGGTTTTCAAAGCGCTTTTCCTTGCTGGCGGCGTATACATGGTCGAAGTCGATCGACGACACGTCGGCGTTTCTGAGCACGAAGCCGGACAAGAATTTTCCGCAGGACAGCCGGAATTTTCACGCCGAGCGGGCCGTGTCGAGCTACGACGTCCCGCACCGGGCGACGGCGTCTTTCGTTGTGAATCTGCCTTACAAGCTGGAGTTTCGCGGCATCACGGTGCTGCAAGGCGGGCAGCCGTTCACGCCCCTGTTGCGGTTCGATAATTCGAATACCGGGAATACGGGCGGGAATTTCGGATCGGACCGTCCGAATGTAGTGGGGAATCCGCATCTCGACAACCGGACACCAGACCGGTGGTTCAATACATCGGCGCTGGTGGTTGCTCCGAAGTATACGTTCGGCAACGCCGGGCGGAACATTGTGCGCGGCCCTGCCTATGTCACCTTCGACGCGGCGCTGGCGCGGCGGTTCCGGCTGACGGAGCGGATGCAGGCGACGCTGGAGGCGCAGGCGTTCAACCTCACGAACCGGACGAATTTCGATCTGCCGGAGCGTTACGCCGACGAGCCGGCGACCTTTGGCCATATTTTTTCGGCGAAGCCTCCGCGGCAGGCGCAGGTGGCGCTGCGGCTGAGTTTTTAGGGAGCGGAGATGGAACAACTCGACCTGGTAGCGAAGAAATTGGGGCTCGGAAACATCCGGCGGCACTTGTTTATCTGTGCCGATCAGACCAAGCCGGCTTGCTGCACGAAGGAAGACGGGCTCGCCACGTGGGATTACGTGAAGAAGCGGTTGGCGGAACTCGGGTTGAC
Organism: Bryobacterales bacterium; assembly: GCA_020847895.1. Lineage (GTDB taxonomy): Bacteria > Acidobacteriota > Terriglobia > Bryobacterales > Bryobacteraceae > CADEFT01. The sequence goes on along the minus strand of JADLBG010000266.1, from coordinate 2,057 downwards.
GCAGGGCGAGGAAATTGTCTATCGCACAAAGGCGAACTGTTTGCGTGTGTGCCAACAGGGACCGATTGCGCTGGTGTACCCGGAAGGCGTGTGGTACCACTCGGTGAGTCCCGAGGTGGCCGAGCGCATCATTCAGGAGCACCTCATCGGCGGGCGCCCGGTGGAGGAGTTTGTGTTCGCCCGCAACCCGCTGGACCGGTGAGAGAAAATACCGGCATGCACTTGCGCGAGTTGTTCGATTTGAGCGGGAAGACGGCGCTGGTTACAGGCGGGTCCGGCATCTTCGGAACGCCGATTTCCGAAGCGCTGGCGGAGGCGGGGGCGCACGTCATCATTGCGTCGAGGAATCTGGCGCATTGCAAGGAAACGGCGAATGCGCTGATTGCGCGCGGCCTGCATGCGGCGGCGGATCAATATGATCAGGCGAGTGAAGAATCGATTCTCGCTCTTCGCGCGCGGCATCCGGCGATTGACGTGCTGGTCAATAATTCGGTGGCGAGGCCGATGCGTCGGTATGATCAGCCGCTCGAAGCCTGGCGGGAGTCGATGGAGGTGAATGCCACGGGATTGTTCGCCATCAGCCGGGCGTTTCTGGAACACATGATGGCGCGCCGCCGCGGATCGATCATCAACATCGGCTCCATTCAGAGCGTGGCGGCTCCGGATTTTCGCAACTACGAGGGCACGGCGATGACGACGCCTCCGGATTACCACTTCCACAAGCACGGACTCATCGGATTGACGCGCTACCTGGCGGCAATGGCTGGGCCGTACAATGTGCGGGTGAACGCCATCAGCCCCGGCGGGTTTGAGACAGCGGCGACGCCGCCGGTGTTTCGCGAGAACTATTCCCGGAGGGTGCTACTGCGGCGCATGGCCCATCACGATGACATCAAAGGAGCTGTCGTGTATCTGGCCTCACAGGCATCGGCTTACGTGACGGGACAGAATCTGATCGTGGATGGCGGGTATACAGCGTAGGGCGATGGTAGCATCCCCCCCCCGAGTCTAAAGGTATATTTCGCGTCAGCCGATCGTTTCCACATAGGAAAATTTAGGCTGCGATTCGCTAGAACCAAAGCACTTGCTGTACTAGCACGCGCTTTGACTCCAGCCCAGGCGGCACAAGGAAACGATGTTGCACTCGAGTCATTCTTTGGTAAGCGACCATCACAAGCTTCTCCTGCTTGCTCCATCCTATAGTGACGCGGACAAGTTCGGGTTTCGCAATGTGATTCACAATGGCGATCTGCATGATGTGTTGTTGTCTGATCTCCAACGGTTGCGTGGTGAGGTGTATTTGAGAGACGGCGCCATCGGCGCCTCGCAACTCATCGCGGACGGCAGGCACGTGGTAGGCGCCGACGCCATGAGTTGGCACATTATCTCCTTGAATGATTTCGGAAAAGTACGCGGCTGCTACCGGCATCTGGCGCACCCGGCGGCCGTTCGCTACGAGCAGATGATGCTGAGCAAGTCGCCACTGGCGCAAAGCCCGGAGTGGGGCAATGCGTGCCGGAGCGCGGTGGAGAATCTGCTGCGGGAAACGAAAAGCGGCAATCTCTCCTGCGCGGAGGTGGGTGGCTGGGCGGTTGCCGAGGAGTTGCGCCATACCGCCGAAGCGCTCCGCATTGCTCTCACCGGATACGCGTTGGGGGATTTATTGGGCGGCTGTTTGGGGTTCGGGACGGTGACCAGAAGAAACTGTTCGGCGGCCATCCTCCGGCGGATCGGCGCGCGGCCTTTGCGCCTGGACGATATCGAGATGCCTTCGTACTTCGACCCGGGCTATCGCTGCGAGATGGAACTTCTCCAGTTTGATTCGCGGGAATTGAATCCGAAGTATGCGCCTTTGAAGGACAAGATTCGCGCACACCTGGCGGCGCTGCCCGTGATTTGCGGGGGAGTGTCCTTCATCCGGTTCCACGAAAGCATGGTCCGCGAAACGAAGGCTCCCCTCGCCAGCCGGCACGCGGCTTGAGGCATCCGATGGAGACGGCTTGCCCGCTTTCGGCGACAGGGGGCGCGCGGAATGCCGGAGAGCGGCTGGGGCAGGC
>JADLBG010000265.1 GCA_020847895.1 Bryobacterales bacterium | reverse complement strand
AGCGGCTGACGGTTCCGTTTTCGGATGCGAACGGTCCGAAGCGGCTGACGGCGAGCCTGTTGCGGGGCAGCATCACGGTGAAGACGCATGCGAGCAAGGATGTGGTGGTGGAAGCAAGCGGCGGGCGCGCGAGGAGCCGGAGGGAGCCGCCGCCGGGCATGCGGCGGATTGACGGAGGTGGATTGGGGCTGACGGCGGAGGAATCGAACAACACGGTCCGGATCTCCGCTTCACCGGGTAGCGCGGCAGACCTGGTGATTTACGTTCCGGTGGACACTTCCGTCAAGCTGAATACGGTGAACAACGGAAACATCACGGTGGAGGGAGTGAGCGGGGAGATCGACGTGAACAACCTGAACGGGGATGTCACGGTGAAGGATGTTTCGGGTGCGGTGGTGGCGCACACGTTGAACGGGAAGTTGATTGTGTCGTTGAACCGTGTGCTGCCGGACAAGACGATGAGCTTCAGCACGCTGAACGGCGACGTGGATGTGACTTTGCCGGCGGATACGAAGGCGAACGTGAAGATGAAGTCCGAGCACGGCGACATTTTCACGGACTTCGACATCAAGATGAAGCCAAGTGCGTCGCAACCGGCGCAGGAGACGCGGAAGGAGGGGAAGCGGTATCGGATCCGATTTGACCGGGCGATGTACGGGACCATCAACGGGGGCGGGCCGGAATTTCAATTCACGACGTTGAACGGGACGATCTACATCCGAAAGAAATAGCGATCGGGGAATGGGGCGAATGCCGTGGAGTTTCACAAGCTATGCTGAAGCTTACGGATGAAAGCAAGCGCGGAAGAGATGAGAGCGGCAGGGTATGCGGCCGTAGACCGGGTGGTGGCGCACTGCGAAGCGCTCGAGGGCATGGCTGCATGGAACGGAGCGAGGCGCGCTGAACTCGAGAAACTGGAGTTGGGGATTCCGGCCGGGCCGCGTCCGGCGGCCGAGGTGATTGCGCAGGTGGAGGAGGAGATCCTGCACTACATGGCGCGCCCGGCGCATCCGCGATTTTTCGCATTTGTGCCGGGGCCGGGGAACTTTATTGGGGCCGTGGCGGACTTTCTTTCGCAGGGATACAACGTGTTTGCGGGGAACTGGTTCGCGGCCTCCGGTCCGGCGATGGTGGAGTTGCGGACGATTCAGTGGCTGGCGGGATTGGTGGGATTTCCTCAGACAGCGGGTGGTTTGTTTCTGAGCGGGGGATCGCTTGCGAATTTCACGGCGCTGGCCGTGGCGCGGGATCGGATTCTGGGTGAGGAGCGGCTGGGTGACGGCGTGGTCTATTACTCGGACCAGACACATTCCTCTGTGGAGCGGGCGCTGCGGCTGCTCGGCTTCGCGCGGAGGCAGTTGCGAAAGCTTCCGAGCGGAGACGACTTCCGGCTGCCCGCCGCTTTGCTGCGGTCAGCCATGGAGGAGGACCGGCGCGGCGGACGCCGGCCTTGCTGTGTGATTGCCAATGCGGGGACGACGAATACCGGGGCTGTCGATCCCTTGGGGGAGCTGGCGGCGATTTGCCGGGCGGACGGGGTGTGGCTGCATGTGGATGGAGCATACGGGGCGGCGGCGGCGATTTGTGAGGAAGGACGGCGGCTGCTGGCAGGCATCGAAGAAGCCGATTCGCTCACGTTTGATCCGCACAAGTGGCTGTTCCAGCCGTTCGATTGCGGGTGTGTTCTGTTACGGGACGGATCTCTGCTGCCGCGTACGTTTTATTCACGGCCCGAGTATCTGAAGGATGTCGGGGACAACATGGGGGAACCGAACCTGTTGGATTACGGTCCTGAGTTGACGCGTCCGTTTCGGGCGCTGAAGCTGTGGATGACGCTTCAGGTGTTCGGGGAGGATGCGATGCGGAAGGCGGTGGAGCACGGCCTGGAGATGGCGCGATATGCCGAATCACTGGTTCGGGCAAGGAAAGATTGGGTGATTGTGACTCCGGCGCAGATGGGGATGCTCAGCTTCCGGTATGAGCCGGCGGGTACTTCCGTGGAGCGGTTGGATGAATGGAACCGTGAGATCGGGAAACGGATTACGGCGTCGGGATTCGCGGTGGTTCTGTCGACGGAGTTGAAGGGGCGGACCGTTTTGCGGATGTGTCCGATCAATCCGCGGACGACGGAAGCCGATGTGCGGGATACGATCGGGGAACTGGACCGGCTGGCACGGGAATGAAGGATACGGCCGCGCAGAGAATCCAACAGATCGGCAAGCGCGTGAAGGAGCAGCGCGAGGCGGCGGGGCTGAGCCTGGATCAGCTTTCGCGGCTGAGCGGGGTGAGCAAGGCGATGCTGTCGCAAGTGGAACGCTCGCGGGCCAATCCGACGGTGGTGGTGCTATTGAAGATCGCCTCGGGGCTCGGGTGTCCGCTCGATGCGCTGCTCGGTCCGGGCACCGGAGGCACGCCGATCGATGTGGTGCGGTGTGACGATGCCCGCGCCATCTACACGCAGAGCCACGAATGCACCATCCGGACGCTGTCGCCGCCGGGCACGGGAAAGAATCTCGAGTTCTACGAGATCCTGCTGGCGGGCAATGCGGCCTTGCGGTCACAAGCGCACTTCCGGCGGACGGAAGAGTACCTTACGGTGACGCGGGGGAAGGTGAGGGTGATCTCCGAGGAGAACACGGCGGTATTACGGAAAGGGGATTCGGCCCATTACCGGGCGGATGTGCCGCATGCCATCGAGAATGCCGGCGCGTCGGAGGCGCGGGTTTACCTGGTGGTGAAGTCCGGAGTAGGGGACTAATGCGTTACACGGTGGCGGTGACGGGCTGTTCGGCTTCCTGGAGGAGGTCGAGGAACGCGGCAGTGGCGGGATTGAACCGCTTGCGTTTGAGGTGGATGATGCCGAGGGGACGGATGAGCCCAGGGGCGGCCAGGGGAACACAAACCAGCCTGCCCTCGGAAACCTCTGCGCGCAGCATGCGGGAGGGGACGATGCTGATGCCGCTGCCGAGGGCGAGAGCTTCCTTCACCATGGGGATGGAGTCGAAGTGCATGGCGACGTCCACGCTCACATTGCGCTCCCTCAGGAAGCGGTCCACGTCGCGGCGGATGGGAAGATCGGGATCAAAGGCGATGAACACCATCCCATCGAGGTCAGCCGGGTGGACGGTGGTCAACCTGGCGATGGGGTGTGCGGGAGCGGCCGCGACAGCCATTTCCTCCTCGCGCCAAGGTATGACCGCGATGTCTTTGGCGTGCTGCGGATAACTGACCAAGCCGAGATCGGCGGTTTCGTTGCGGACCGCCTCATAGACCTTTTCGGGCCGGACGTATTCTACTTCGAGCGAGGCGTGTGGGAAGCGGGAGCGAAACTCCTCATCGAGGCGCGTCATTTCGACGAGGCCGACGGAGAAGATGGAAGCTACGCGCACGGCTCCTACGACACCGGACTTCAACTGGCCGAGAGCGAGGCGGAATTCGTCCTGGAGGCGGAGCACGTCGTGGCAGAGCCCGGCGTAGAGTTGGCCTGCTTCGGTGAGTTGAAGCGGGCGGCGGGAGCGATCGATAAACGGCATATCGAATGCCCGTTCCAACTCCTGGACATGCTGGCTGGCGGCGGACTGGCTGATGTCATTCATGGCGGCGCCGCGGCTCATGCTGCCGGTTTGGGCGATATCTCGAAAGAGTTTGAGGTGGAAGAAGTCCACGAGGGGAGCTTATCATAAGATATTCTTATACCGCAAGCAGGCGGATGGAATGCCTGCTAATTGGGGACCATGGGTAAGGCGGAGTTCAGCAGGCGCGGCAGATATTGCGGATGTACTCGAGAGCCTGGGGGCCATTTTGCTCGATGGGGCGGGCACCATCGAGCACCAAGCCCGCGAAAGCAGCGGTGGGATCGATGTAAAGCTCGCGCATGGGCTGGACGGAACCGTTGTACTGGTTACGCACGGAGGTTTCGGTGCGTCCGCGTTCGCACTGGTCGCGGGCGATGCGGCGGTGGAGGCAGACGATGTCGGGGGCGGTGATGAAGATCGAGGCGGAAAGCAGGGACCGTATGTTCGGCCAGTAGAGTGCGAAGAGTCCTTCGATGAGGAGGAAGTGGTCCGGTTCGAGGTGAAGCGTGCGAGGGCTGCGGGTGTGTGCCGCGAAGTCGTAGATGGGGCGCTCCACGGGACGGCCGGCGATGAGGGCGCGCAGATGTTGCTCGAGCAGGGCGTCCTCGATGGCGGCGGGCTCGTCGTAATTGATCCGGGCGCGCTCGGAGGGGGGGAGATGGTCGAGGGGTTTATAGTAGGCGTCGACGGGGAGGACGGCCGCGGGGAGATGATCCGCCAGCCAACGGGTGAGAGTACCCTTGCCGGCACAAGAAGGGCCCGCGATTCCGATCAGATGCATGGGGATGGGAACAGATTAGCATTGAAGCGGTTGGCGCGGCTTGGGCGCCAGGGGGGTAGGGACATCCCGGCCCAGTCGAGTGGGCGAGGAGAGGGAGGTTCGATGGAGGATGTACTCCCCCCTTGATATCCTGATAAGAGGTGTCCGCCATTCATTCTCACGCTGAATTTCGTGTCCATGGCCTCGATTGCGCCGAGGAAGTGTCCCTGTTGCGTCGCGAAGTGGGCTCCGTTTCGGGCGTCACCGGCCTGACGTTCGACGTATTGAACGCGAAGATGGGGGTGCAGTTCGACTCGTCGCGAGTGGACCAGGGAATGATCCGGGCGGCGGTTGCGCGCACTGGGATGAAGTGTGAACCTTACCGGGAAGCGAAGAAGGAGGCACCCTGGTGGCGGCTTCATGGGCGTTTACTGCTTTGCCTGGTAAGCGGCCTGGCGTTGCTTGGCGGAGCCTTCACGCAGGCCACTTCGTTTGCGGAATTTGTCCGGTCATTGCTGGTGCATGAGCATGACGGCCACATCGCGCCGGTGACGATGGCCTTCTATGCAGCGGCGATGATCAGCGGGATGTTCTTCGCGGCTCCGAAAGCGTGGGCGGCGTTGCGGCGGTTCCATCCGGAGATGAACGCCCTGGTGGCGGTGTCGATTCTGGGGGCTGTGGTTCTGCGGGAGTGGCTGGAGGGGGCGACACTGTCGTTCCTTTTCGCGCTGGCGGGGTTGCTGGAGAGTTGGAGCATTTCGCGGGCGCGGAACGCGGTTTCCTCGCTCCTGGCAGTGAAGCCGACGGAAGCCACGGTGGTGCATCATCATGGCGAGCACCGGATGCCGGTGGAGCAGGTGAAGGTGGGGGAGGTGGTTCGAGTGAAGCCCGGCGAGCGGATTCCCTGCGATGGGGAAGTGACGTCGGGAATGTCGCATGTGAACCAGGCGGTAATTACCGGGGAGTCCATGCCGGTGATGAAAGAGCTTGGGTCCACCGTCTTTGCGGGAACGATGAACGGGGACGGGTTGGTGGAAGTGAAAGTATCGAAACCGCCCTCCGATACGCTGTTGTCGAGGATGCTGCGGATGCTGGACGGATCGCACCACCGGGCGCATACGGAGCAGTTCGTGGAACGGTTCGCGCGGATCTATACACCCGCCATTTTTCTGCTGGCCATTCTGGTGACGGCGGGCGCGCCGTTGCTGATGGGTTGGGACTGGCAGCGGGCCGGCTATCAGGGGATGGTGATTCTGCTGATTTCGTGCCCCTGCGCGCTGGTGATTTCGACGCCAGTGACGGTGGTGGCGGCTTTGGCATCCGCGGCAAGGGCCGGCGTGTTGATCAAGGGGGGAGTGCACCTGGAGCAGGCAGCAAAACTGAAGGCGTTCGCTTTTGACAAGACGGGCGTGTTGACGCAAGGGTCCCCCGAAGTGCAGACTTTCCGGACGTTGGACGGCATGGGAGAGGCGGAAGCGCTGCGGAGGCTGATGGCTTTGGAACAGCGCAGTGAACACCCGGTAGGACACGCGATTGTGCGCTATGCCTCGCAGCAGGGGATCGAGCCGGAGACGGTTTCGGAATTTCGGGCGGTTCGGGGCCGGGGCGCCGAAGCGATGGTGGGTCGGGAGCGCTTTTGGGCGGGAAGCCACCGGTTCCTGCATGAAAAGGGTCTGGAGCGGGAGGGGATCTGCTCACAAATCGAGGCGTTGGAGGATGAGGGGCACACGGCGTTTCTGTGCGGGACAGGTGATCATGTGTGGGCAATGGTGGCGCTGGCCGATCCGCTGAGGAAAGAGGCCGCCGAAGCCATTTCCGGTCTCCGCCGGGAAGGGGTGGAGCGTGTGCTGATGTTAACAGGCGACAACAAGCCCACGGCGGTGGCGGTTGGTAACCAACTCGGGTTGGAGGACGTGCGCGCGGAGATGCTGCCCGATGAAAAAGCGGACGCGGTGAAGCAACTGCGGAGCGAATACGCGCATGTGGCCATGGTGGGAGACGGGATAAATGACGCGCAGGCGCTGGCGAGCGCAACGGTGGGGATTGCGCTGGGACGGCGGTCCACGGATGTCGCGCTCGAGACGGCGGATGTCGTATTGATGAACGAAGACTTGCGGAATCTCGGATTTCTGCTGCGCCATGCGCGGCGGGCGGCGTCCGTGATCCGGCAGAATGTGGTGTTTGCCATCGGGCTGAAGGGGATGTTTCTGGTGATGGCTTTCGCCGGGATTGCCACGCTGTGGATGGCGATTGCCGCCGATATGGGGGCTACTTTGCTGGTGACGTTCAACGGGTTGCGGCTGCTGCGCGCGAAGCGTTGAAGAATGGAAGGAAAGGCGTAAGGGGTGGGGCCGAAGTCAGGCTTCGGTTTCTGGAGTGAGAGCGCTTCTTCGTGAAACCCGGGTTCCTTATGTCGCGTCCACCGTTGGTATACTGATACGAGGCTTCCTAAGTTTATTCTTCATGCGGAAATACGGGATCAGTTTGCTATTGGCGGCGGGGTTGTGCGAGGCCGCCGACTTCTTCAGTGGGATGGCCGCCCGGGCCGTGATCGGGCAACGGACTTTTACCGCGCAGTCTCCAGGAGCGTCGGATGTATTGTTGGGCGGAGTGGGCGGAATTGCTTACGCCAACGGCACTCTGATTGTGGTGGACGACAATCGCGTATCCGCGTCGCCGCAGAATAATCGCGTTCTCATCTTCCGTAATGTAAATTCCTTTCTACCAGGCCCTACGGCGGAACTGCCGGCATCCGGGGTTCGCTGCCCGGTATGTGTGGGCCAAGCTACGGTGGTTCTGGGCCAGCCGGACTTCACCAGTTCCGACATCGGGCTGAGCGAAAAGACGTTTCAGCATCCCACCGCGGTGGCGACCGACGGCCAGTATCTGGCGGTTGCGGACACCGACAATAACCGGGTGCTGATCTGGAAATCCATTCCGGCGGTGAACCAGGCGCCGGCAGACGTTGTGATCGGGCAGCCGGATTTCAAGACGAACAAGGCGAATGAGGGCAACCAGGCTCCGTCGGCGCGGAGTCTGCGGGGACCACAAGGGGTATGGATTCAGGCGGGCAGGCTCTACGTTGCCGATACATTAAACAACCGCATTCTGGTGTGGAGAAATATGCCCACGCAGAACTTTCAGCAGGCGGATCTTGTTCTAGGGCAATCGAGTTTTACGGCCACCACGACGCAAGACCTGCGGTCGCAGAGTTTTGATCCGAAGCCGAACAACATGCTGGCTCCGGTTTCCGTGACTTCGGACGGGTTGAAGCTGTTTGTTGCCGATCTCGGGCACAACCGGGTTCTGGTGTGGAACAGCATTCCGGATGCGAACCAGGCTCCGGCGGACCTTGCCGTCGGCCAGCCCGACCTCAACAGCGGAGCTTCGAATAACACGCAGAACCTGTGTCCGGAGAATCGCACAACAGACAGTAGCGGAAACACTGTTTATCCACATTCCTGTAGCGCGAGTGTGGACTTTCCGCGCTATGCTTACTCGGACGGTAAGCGGTTATTTGTGGCGGATGGCGGCAACGACAGGGTATTGGTGTTCAACAGTATTCCGACGCAGAGCGGGCAGGAGGCGGATGCGATTGTCGGGCAGGTAGCCAGCGGAATCAACCAGGTATCGGACAGCGCTAATCCGCTGGGTCGCGGCAGCGCGGATTCCGTGGCGACCCCGATGGGGATTACGGGCGATGGCACGAACCTCTTTGTGAGCGATCCGTACCGGCGGCGGGTGATGGTGTTCACGCCTGGTGAAACGTATGTTCCATACAGCGGCGTGCGCAATCTGTTCAGCCGCAGCGTGTATGCGGTAGGGACGATCACATTTTCCGGGACCTTGAAGGAAGCTGACAAGGTAACGGTGCATATCGGAGATTCGGCACAAAACCAGGAAAAAACCTATGACTATACAGTGGTGAAGAATGACTCGTTCACGCGCGTAGTCAATAACCTGGTGCTGACGATCAACGCCAATGGGGGCGATCCGCTGGTGTTCGCCACGCCGAATACGAATTTCAACTCGATCATTTTGACGTCCCGGTTACAAGGCGATGCAGGGAATTCGATCCCGATTTCGGTGACCACGTCCGACAATGCGGTAATCACCGCCACCACGAGCGGCGCCACGTTGAGCGGAGGGCAGGATGCGGCCAAGGTCGCGCCCGGGACGCTGGTGGCGATCTTCGGGGGCAATCTTTCGGAGTCGACTGCTTCGGCTCCGGCGGATGCGGATCCGCTGCCGACGGAGCTGGCAGGCGTGCAGGTGTATTTTGACGGCATCCGCGCTCCGCTGCTGATGGTGTCGCCGACGGAGATCCGGGCGCAAGTACCGTGGGAAGTAAACGATTCCAACAGCATCAGCAACTATGTGCGCATCCAGCGTTCGAGCGGAGTGGTGGTGACGACGGCGGCGGTCGCGGTACCGATCATCGGGGAGAATCCGGGATTGCTCGCACAGGAGGGCACCGACCCGCGTCCGGCAATCGCGGTGCACTCGAGCAGCCAGGCGACGGCGACGGTTTCCGTGGACGGGTCAGCGAACGCGGGTGATGTGGCGACCATCCTCATTGAGGACCGCTCGTATGCGTATACGGTCCAGAGCGGCGATACGCTCGAGAGCATCCGCGACGCCTTGATCGGGAAGATTAACGCGAATGCGGATGAGAAGGTGGAAGCCTATGCGGCGGGATTGTTCACGCGTATCCGGCTGCGGGCGAAGGTGCAGGGGCCGGCGGGCAGTGGGATTCCCATTTCCGCCAGTACGAATGACGGCGCGCAGGTGATCCTGACCGCTACGAATTCGGCCACGTGCTGCGCAAACGTGGCCGGCGCCGCGGTGACCATCGACAATCCCGCGATTCCGGGAGAGACCATTATCTTCACGGCGACCGGATTGGGTCTGGTTACCAACAAGGACATCATTGCCGAGCTGGCGACGGGCTTCCGGTTAAAGAGCACGGAGAGCAACACGCCGAATGAATTTGTCTCCTCGCTGATCGGGGGGAAGACGGCGAACGTGTTGTATTCAGGGCTTCAGCCGGGGATGGTGGGGATCTATCGCGTGGAACTGGAGTTGAACTCGGATATTCCGACAAATCCGAACACGCAGGTCACGATTGCGCAAGACCTCTACGTGAGCAACATCGTCACTATTCCGGTATTTAATCCGGCGCAGGATCTTCCGCCGCCGCCGGATGCGTCTACTGGGAACGTTGTGCACCGGAGGCGGTAATTGGCGCTCACGCGGCGCGCCTGGCTCGGGCCGGCTGCCGCCGCTCTTGGGCAAGCACGGTTTGTTCGCCCGAACGTACTGATCTTCCTCTCTGACCAGGAAACAGCGTTGCTTCCCGGTCCGGCGCATACTCCGAACCGCGACCGCCTGGGTGGGGTCCGGTTCACGCATGCCTTTTGCAACACGCCGCAGTGCTCTCCGGCGCGGGCGGCGATTCTCACAGGGCTTGATCCACACAAGGCCGGGGTGCTTACCAACGTGGACAAATCCTCATTAGGGCAGCCGTTGTCTCGCTCGATTCCGAACATAGGAAGCGTGTTCCAGGCGGCGGGTTATCACACGGGGTATTTTGGGAAATGGCATCTGAGCGATTCGAGGGATCTTTCCGCCTACGGTTTTGCTGACAGTGAATTGAACGGGGCGGATAAGGAAGCGGCGCGGCGCGCGGCAGCGTGGATGCGGGCGCGGACGGGGCCGTGGCTGGCATTTGTTTCGATCCCATATTTCAGACACGATCGTTCTGTATTCATCGGATCATGGAGACGAGACCGGCGAGCATGGCTTACCAGACAAGGGTCCTTTTCTGTACGAGGAGTTGTTGCGTATTCCGCTCGTAATGGCCGGTCCCGGCACGGAGAAACTGAAGGCGCGCGCGAGCGAGATGGTGGCGCAGACCGACATCGCGCCGACGTTGGCCGGGCCTGCGGGGCTGCGCTGGCCTGGCGCGGCGAGCGGGAAGGACCTCACGGCCGGCGGGGCCGCTCGCGACGCGGTACTGCTTGAATACTACGCCAAGCAGAAATGGAAGAACCCGGTTCGGACGATCCGCACACGGCGCTACAAGCTGAACTGGTACAACAGCGGGCATCAGGAACTCTATGATCTCGAGAAGGATCCCCATGAGACGCACAATCTGGCAGGGAAGCCCGTGGTGCGCGGGGTACAAAAGGAGTTGGAGCGGCGCATCAGCGCCTGGCGCGGCCCGATAACGTGATTGGATTCCGCATCAGGCGGATTTTCGTTTGCGGCCGTGCGCCGGTTTGGCGGGAGTTCGCGGCTTGGGCCTGGCCGGGGCGGGGAATGGTTGCGGAGTGGCAACGGCGGCGGAAGTCCCTGCGCGGATGCGCATGAGGAAACTGAGGAACAAGGCGAGGATGGAAGCCCAGCAGAGAATGTCGTAGCCGATGGTGATTCCGCTATAGGGCGCCTTGTTGAGGGAATTGGCGAGCCGCCAGGGGAAGTCTCCGCCCCAATAGTTGTACACGGAAGTGAGGAAGACGGCGGCGGAGAAATTGAACAGCAGGAGGACTTCCGGCCCGAGGAAGACGCCCCAGGGGGCGATCCAGGCGAGGTACTGGACGCCAAACCCGGAGGTGATAAGGAAGAAGAGGGAGGCGAGGCATCCGAGCCGCAGGGGCAGGGGGGCGGAAGGGTGTTTTTTCTGGAACCACACTCCGCCGGCGGCGAGGACGCCGACGGTAAGATACTTGCCCACGGCCTGAAAAATCCGGTTGGGCATTTCGAAGCCGGTGACGGCGGCAAACCAGGTGAGGGCCTGCGGGATTCCCCAATTGCCGTAGACGCTGTCATAGCCGAGCAGCCGGCTCAGCACGAGCAGCGGCGCCTGGTAGAACCAGGGGGCGGATCCGATGGCGAGGATGAGCGCAACTCCGCCGAGGAAGAGGGCCCGGCGGCGGGTGGAGGGGAGCCATGCGAGGACCGCGGGAATGAGCAGCAGGGGCCAGATCTTGATGTTCATGCTCATCCCATAGGCGAGACCGGCGTAGAAAGGATTTTCGACGCGCTCGAAGACCAGGAGGGAGAGCAGGACGAAGAAGATCATGACGGCATCGGTGCTGCCGTGGAACCCGGAGATGAAGTAGGAGACGGGCGATACGGCGACGATGAGAAGCGCCCATCGCCTGGCCGGGGTGTGCGGCTTGAGGAGGCGCCAGAGGACCCACAAGATGCCGATATCCGCCAGGATGGAGGGCATTTTGAGCCAGAAGAAGAAATGGAAGCCGATGGTGTCGGTGAGCCATCCCGCCGCACGCAGGATATTGATGACGAACGGCGGGTTGCGGAAATCCTCTTTGTGGTAGGCTTTTCCGTTTTCCACCAGTTCGATGCCGTCGCGATACAGGCCGAGGCCGCCATCGGGCGCAAGACTGCGCTGCCAACTGGCGTGGTAGAAGAGGATGTCGTTGGTGCCGAAGGCGGTCATGGCGAAGACGGCCTTGGCGATGAAAGCAGCGATGGCGGCGACGATGATCCATCTGGCGGCGAGGCGCGGAAGCGCGGAAGCGGAACTGCGGGAAAGAGCGCTCACGGATGTTCTACCAGAAGTGATGGCCGCTCGGAATGGCTCCGGGGAAAACGTAGGCATACATGAGCACGAGCAAGCCGACGAGGAAGGCAAGAGCCAGACTATGTTTAGCCACCGCGCGGAACAGGAGCCCTTCTTTTCCCTCCTGGCCTGTCACGGCGCAGGCGATGACCAGGGATTGGGCGGCGATCATCTTGCCCATGACGCCTCCGGCGCTGTTGGCGGCTCCCATGAGGATGGGGCTGAGTCCCAGCTTGTTCGCGGTGATCATCTGCAAGCTGCCGAATAACGCATTGGAGCCGGCGTCGGTACCGCTGAGCGCGACACCGATCCAGCCGATGAGGGTGCCGAACAGGGGGAACAGGACGCCGGTATTCGAGAGCGCGAGGCCGAGCGTCGCGTCCATGCCGCAATAGCGGGTGAGATACCCCAGGCTCAACATGGCGAGAATGGCCGCGATGCTGAACCGCAATCGGAAAAACGTGCGAAAGAACACCTTCATGGTGCGTCCGATGGAAAGGCCGAGCAGCGGACCGGTAAGGAGCCCGGAGAGAAAGGTGCCGGTTCCCACGGTGGAGAGCCAGGAAACATCGAAGACCGCCGGTTCGGCATACGCTTTCAGCACGGCCGGCGGCTGCCGGAACACCATGTGATCCAAACCGGGGACGGGCCCTTTCCAGGAAAACAGGTCGAGGAATTTCGCCACGGCGGGCAGGCCCCAGACGACCACGAAAATAGCGAGCAGGAGGAAGGGCGACCAGGCCTTGAGGATTTGGGGGAAGGTGAGGGCCGGGCGATGGGTGTACGTGGTCATCTTCCAATCCGGCGCTTCCCAAACCTTGGCGGGTTTCCAGACCTTACGGAAGAAGAAGGCGAGCGCCAGGAGGGTGCCGATGCCGCCGAGGATATCCACCAGCGACTCATCCATGAAGTTCGACCAGAAAAACTGGATGCCGCCGAAGGTGAGGCCGCAGACGAGCAATCCGGGCCAGACGGCGAAGGTGTCGGCTGTGTTGGCGATCATGCGGATGAGCCAAAAGGGGAGAACGAGGGTAGTGAGGGGAAGAATGCGGCCCACCATGGCGCTGAAGTCAGCCGCCGGCAGGCCGGTGACGGCGGTGAGGGTACGGATGGGGTTGCCCAATCCGCCGAAGGCGACGGGAGCGGAGTTGGCGAGCAGACAAAGGAGCGCCGTGGCGAAGGGCGGGAAGCCGAGGCCGATCATCATGGCCGCGGTGACGGCCACGGGCGCGCCGCCCCCGCCGGCTCCCTCGAGCAGGGCGCCGAAAGCAAATGCGATTAACAGAGCCTGCAACCTCGGGTCATCCGCAATCTGGCCGATGGATTGTTTCAGGTTTTCAAACTGGCCGGATTCGACAGTGAGTTCATAGACGAAAACGGCGGCTACGACGACCCAGGCGATGCGCCACCAGCCGTAGGTGAGACCGCTAGCCACCGCTCCGGCCAGCATGTGGACGGGCATGCGAAAGACGGCGAGGGCCAGCACAGCGGCGGCCAGAAACGCGTAAATGGCGGCTTTCCAGGCCGCGGTGCGGCGCACGGCAAGGAGGTAGAAGAGTACGATTGCGGGGAGCGCGGCCGCGGCCGTCGACAGGAACACGTTGCCGAGGGGATTGTAATTCTGAGACCAGGTTTCGTTCATTGGACGAATGGCCTAGTTTATAACAAACCGGCCAAGGGCATTCGCCCTGGAACTCAGCCTTCTTCGTCATCCTCTCCGTTGGCGTAGTCGAGAAACACGGGTTCGATGCCGTGCAGCACGAGCCGCGTGTCGAGGGCGGTTTCCACGACTTCGCCTTCGGCATCGGAGAGGCCTCCAGCCAGGTCCTCGATCTTTTTCAGAACCTGCGGCATGTCGCCGCGCTGGAGACGCTGGATGGGGACAGCCATGGCGTAGGAAAACAGGGCGTCGAGGCGGAACTCTTCATCGCGAAACAGTTCGAGCAGGCGGGGAGCTTCGGAAGAGAGTTCGAGGAAGCCGACCCCCTTGATTGCCTGCCGCCGGACGTCAATATCGGCGTCATTCAGGTGACGGCGGAAGTAGGGAGCGTAAGCAGAGTCGAGGCTTCGCCACATGGCTTCCATCGCCCGCGCGGTGGTGGCCGGGTTCGCATAGAACTCTTCGATGTACGTCTTTACCTCGGGATGAGCCTTGGCGGCGGCAGCTACTCCCAACAGCGCGCCGCAACGCTCGGGAGGAGGCAGCTTGGCGTTTTGCAGCTTGCCAAGCAGCATGATGAAGATCCTGTCGTCGTCGGCGTGGCCGGCGAGGGCCGTACAGGCGACGGAGCGAACTCCGACGTTCGGATCACGGCCGGCCAGGTCCACAAGGATGTCCCGCACCTCGGAGGGAACATCGCGGTCAATGAAGCTGGTGGCGCAATCGGCGCGCAGTTCCGCCGATGGACAGCGGAGGAACTCAATCTTCTCCTCGAGCGACATCACGTCAAAGACAGGCTCGATGTATTCCGGATAGAGATCCCAGAGGTTGACGGCTTCGGGCGTCGAATCCTTGCGCTCCTGGGCGAGGAGGGAGAGGGCTTCATCCGCTTCGTTGCCGAGCGATTCGGCCAGGTCCTGATTCACGAGCGCCTTTTCCTTCAGCTTCTGAAGAATGGGAATGGCGGCCGGGTCGCCGTGCACACCCAGGAGAAAGGCGGCATCGGAGGCGTCGTAGGAAACGCGTTCGCGGAGTGTCTTGAGAATGGCCGGGTCGCGGTGCGGGAAAGCAGCAATGATGAAGGCGATGTCGGAGCCCATCTCGGGTCCAAGTTTCTCGTAGAGCGCGATGAGGGGGCCGATGGCCGGTTCGCCGATGCGCTGGAAGGCATGCATGAGGTCTTCGGGAGGGTCGGACGGGTCCCGCTGCAAGGTGTCGAGAAGGTAGGGGAGCGCTTTGGGAGAGGCGACGTGCTGAATGATGGCCAGCAAGTCCTCGTCGAGGTTGATGCGGTCATCAAAGCGTTCTTCCAGGCCGAAGCGTGCGATGTCGTCGATAGCCTGATCGCCCCGCGCGACAATGGAGCGCAGCAACCTTTGGTCAATACCTACGTGGCCCTTGGCTGAGGCGGACAGCAAGTCATAGACCGGCGTGGTGTCGTACTTGTCGGCGGTGATGATCACGTCAGTAGGTGGCCCTTCCGCCGCTGGCATCGTAACACTGGCCGGTGACGAAGGAGCAATCCGGGCTGGAGAGGAAGTGGACCACCGCGGCGATCTCCTCCGGTAGTCCGGTGCGGCCCATGGGGATGCGGGCGGTCATGTAGGAGATCTGCTCCCCGGTGAGCTGCTCGAGGATCTTGGTTCGAACGACGGCGGGAGAGACGGAGTTGACGCAGATGCCGTCTTTGGCGACTTCCTTGGCGAGGGATTTTGTGAGGGCGATGACTCCCGCCTTCGTGGCCGAGTAGCCGGTCATGTTCGGATTGCCCTCCTTGCCGGCAATGGAGGCGATGT
>JADLBG010000264.1 GCA_020847895.1 Bryobacterales bacterium | reverse complement strand
ATCCCGAGGAATGCTACCGCGTCCGCAATCTCCGCTTCGCGCGCGATGAAGTCAAAATCTATCTCAACGACGGCTTTCTCATTTTCTCGAAGCCCATCCACGGGCAGCGGGTTTCGGCCGTTTTTTCGGATGAGGTGGAAGGCGGCGGCGCGGAACTGCTCGTGATGCCGCCGTCCGTGAGGGAGCGCAAGTCACTGGCCGGCTTCACCCATTCGCCGAACCTCGATGCCCACTTCCAGAGCAACGTGATGGTGTTTACCGACGACAGCGCGGCCGAGTTGCTGGCAATCGCGCGCGCCGCCGGATCGAAGAAGAACCCCGAGATGGGAAATCTGCTGGCGGAAAAGTGGAACTCCGTGATGGCCAGCTTCGTGGCCAGTTTCGAGGTGCGGCTGGTGGAAGATCTGCTTTCGCCGCGCCGCAAGGAGGTGGGCTTCTTCTACATGGCGGTGGGAGGCAGCGCGCTCGGCAACTTCGATGTCATCTGGGATCCTCGCGGGAGCCGGCAGATCAGCATCGGCCAGGTGGCGTTCCGCAATGAGCGGCGCTATTTTGACGTGTGGACGAACTTCGAGGCGAACTCCTTTCGCATGGGACGCAGGAAGACGCCGGAGGTGGATTTCAAGCCGGAACACTACTCCATCGACGCGACCATTGATCCGGACCTGCTGCTGAAAGCGGTGACCCGGATGCGCCTGACGCCGCTGGTGACGGAGCGCACCATTGCCCTCGAGCTTTCCCAGCAGGTGCGCGTGACCTCCGCGAAGGTGGACGGCTCACCCGCCGAAGCCTACTCGCCCGAGTCTCTTCGGGCGAACCTGATGCGGGGCAACGAGAACCAGATCCTGCTGATTACGGCGGACCATGAGTTTGTTTCCGGTAAACCGGTGGATCTCGAAATAGCCCATGAAGGGAAGGTGATCTCGCCCGCGGGTGACGGGGTATACTACGTCGGCGCGCGGGGTATCTGGTACCCGAACCGGAGCCTGCGTTTCGCGCCCTATGAGGTGACCTTCCGCTATCCGAAAGAACTCGATCTGGTGGCCACCGGCGATCTCCTATCCGAGGATACCGAAGGGGATTGGAAGATCAGCAGGAGGAAGACTCCCGCCCCGGTGCGTTTCTTCGGCTTCAATCTCGGCAATTACCAGCGTGCGCGGATTCAGAAGGGCGGCCTGACAGTGGAAGTCTGCGCCAACAGGAAACTGGAGGCGGCGCTGCAGCCGGGTCCGAAATTGATGGAAATGCCGCCCCTCTCCACCACGCCCTGGGGGCGCGGGCGGCAGCAGCGGGCGCCGGGGGTCGTGATGATGCCGCCGCCGGCGCCCGATCCCACGGCGCGGCTGAAGCAACTGGCGGTGGAGATTGCCGGAACGTTCGATGAGATGGCGGCGCGCTTCGGCAAACCGCCCGTGCGAACGCTCACCATCTCGCCCATCCCGGGCCGCTTCGGACAGGGGTTTCCAGGCCTGGTATACCTATCGACGCTGGCCTACCTCGATCCCGGGCAGCGTCCCATCGCGAGGACGAACAGCTCACAACAAATGTTTTTTTCCGAAATTCTGCACGCGCACGAAGTGGCGCATCAGTGGTGGGGCAACGGCGTCATGCCCGCCGATTACCAGGACGACTGGCTGATGGAGGCGCTGGCCAACTACTCCGCGCTGTGGATGCTCGAGCGCAGGAAAGGCGCGCGGACACTCGATAGCATCCTCGATGAGTACCGCAACGATCTGCTCCGGAAAGAGACGGACGGACGTACCATCGAATCCGCCGGTCCGGTGACCATGGGCCACCGCTTGTCTTCTTCTCAATCGCCAAACGCGTGGGCGGCGATCGTCTACGAAAAAGGATCATGGATCCTTCACATGCTGCGGCGCAGAATGGGCGATGAGGGGTTCCAGAAGATGCTGGCGGAATTTTATCAAAGCAACCTCTTTCACTCCGCCTCCACGGAACAGTTCCGGCAACTGGCGCAAAAGTACCTCCCCGCCGGCTCTCCGGATCCGAAGCTCGAAAATTTCTTCGAGCAGTGGGTGTACGGCACGGGGATCCCCTCTCTGAAACTCGCCTGGAACGTGAAAGGCAAGGCGCCGAAACTTCGTCTCACCGGAACCATTACACAGACCGGCGTGGATGAGGAATTCAGCGTCTACGTTCCGGTGGAGATCCAGACAGCGAAGACCAGGCCTGTGGTCAAATGGGTAGCCACCAGCAACGAACCCGCGCAGTTCGAGGTGAGCCTCGGCGCCATGCCGGCGCGGGTGGTGCTGGACCCGGGGAATGCGACGCTCACGCGCAAGTAGTATGCTTGCCGGATGCGAGAGCGCAGCCTGAACCTCGCCTATCTGTACCTGTTGCGTGTTCCCCTCCTTGCCGCCGCGTTTCTGGCGCTGTTTCCGCTTCTCAGCCTCCATCGCGGAAGCGCGGCCTATTTCCTGCTGCACGGAATCTTTGATATCACCCCGTTGGACCTGTTCTTCGTCTCCGGACAGGTGGCGCTGCTGGTGACCACGCTGGCGGTGGTGACTTTCCTGGTGTTCCGCAACGGTCCGGCGCGGTTCCGGTTGCCGGATGTGGACGCCATGGGCGCGGCGCGATGGTTCGCCTTGCTATACGCGGCAGCCGGCGTGTTTTTCCTGGCACGCACAACGGGCGTGGCGCAGGGCGCGGCGGCGCAAAAGGCCGCGGCGCTGGCCGCGGGGTGCGCGGTGGCGGCGGGATTGGTGGCGTTGGGGCGGGTGCTGTGGCCGAAGCCCTCGGCCTGGCTCTCTCTGCTGATGAAGTTCCTCACGGGCCGGCTGGGGCCGGGCTATGTCGACGAGAAGGGAATTCTGCTTCCGGGCCATGGATTCGCCACTCTGTGTCTGGCTATCTTTTCCGCGTTGTATCTGCTGATTGCCTTGCGGGCCATACCGCGTACGGCCACTCTCTGCTCCGTGCTGAACCTGGTGTTCGTCGCGGTCTATCTGATTTCCGGGCTCGCGTTTCTGTGCGACCGGTTTCGTGTTCCCGTGCTGCTCGCGCTCGCCATCCCGCTTCTGGTGACCGCGCGCTGGTTCGACACGGATTTTTACTTCGCCGCGGCCAGGGCGATCCGCGTGGAATCACTGACGCCGCCGCGGTTGATGGCCGCTTCGCCCTACGACACCGCGGTGATTGTCAGCGCGCAGGGCGGTGGGATTCAGGCGGCGGCCTGGACGGCGGAAGTGCTCGCCAAACTCGATGAAGCGCTGGGCGGCGAATTCGCCCCGCGGGTGCGTCTCATCAGTTCCGTCTCCGGCGGGAGTCTGGGCGCAATGTATTTCAGCGCGGGGTATCACGGCGGGAAGGTGTCCGGGCACGAAGCCATCATCCGGGCAGCCAGGGCATCGAGCCTCGAGGAAATTGCGTTCGGTTTGGTGTATCGCGACCTGCCGCGTATGTTTCTGCCGTTCGCCTCCGCGAGGCTGGTGGACCGCGGAGCCGCGGCCGAGAGGGCGTGGTCGGCACAGCAGGCAGCGCCGGCGGAAAGCGTCATGCTCGCCCAGTGGCGCGAGGAAACCAGGCGCGGACAGCGGCCCGCCAATATCTTCAACGCCATGGCCGCGGAGACGGGACAGCGCTGCCTCATCTCCACCGTTGACCTGGGCCGCTCGAGCGGACGGCGCGAATTTGCGGAGATGTATCCCGAACTCGACCTGAAACCCGTGACGGCGGTGCGGCTGTCGGCATCGTTTCCCTATGTGGCGCCCGCCGCGCGGGTGGCCGCCGAAGTGCATGAGCCTTACCATTTTGTCGACGGCGGATATTTCGACAACTACGGCGTTCTGTCGGCCGTGGATGTCGTGCTCGCCGGAACGGCGGAGGCGGGGCCGGTGAAGAGGATCTTGCTGATCGACATCGTGGCGGCGCGGGAGCCATCGGCGGCGTTGAAAACTCGGGGCTGGTTCTACCAGGCGCTGGCGCCGCCGGAGGCGCTGCTGGCCATGCGCAACACCGCTCAGGTTTCCCGCAACTACGACGATGTGCGGATGGCGCGTATCATTCTCGAAAACCGCGGACTCGAGTTTCATCAGGTAAGTTTCCGGTTTCCCTCGGAAGAAGCGCCGCTTTCCTGGCATCTGACACAGGACGAGAAGGCGGCCATCGACGAAGCCTGGACGCATCAGAAGCAGGAGGTTCAGGACGTGAAGGAGTTTCTAAAGCTGCCATGAAACCGGCGGCCGCGCCGCTGTTCCCTACTCCACCCACTCGCTCTCTCTCGCCATCCTGATCTCGAGACACCCTTCCTGAGGAAGCGAATCCATGGGCAGGCCGCCTTGCCAGACGGAAATCTCCAGGCAGGCGGTTTCGCGGCCATCGAGATTCAACTTCGCAAACGGCACGGAGAACTCCAGCGCGCGCCGGTAGGCTGCCTGCACGCCCAACGCGGAGCCTTCCAACACTTCCGCCCGCGCCTCCGACAGCGCCAGCCTCATGTGTTGCGAATTGACGCGTACCTGCACCTCCATGCCCGCGAGATCTTCATTGTCCAGAAAATCGATGCGAACGAACAGACAGCCGGCATCCGCTCCATAATAGAGTTCTTTTACCAGGAAGCGATGGCCATGCATGGCGCTGCCGCGGCGGTCGACACGGTAGTTCCCGGCGCCCATCCATTCGAAGTAGCTGCTTACCTCGCCGTCGATGACAGGGTGTATGGGACACACGGGAGCCTGATGCAACGCCTTGGCGCGGGCGCGCAGGATGGGGCGGCTGAGGTCCGAGGGCGGAGTGAGGCGCAGCGCCCGGTACATGTTGGCGAGGTGGTCGCGATAGAGTTGGTCAAACTCCTGCCGGTTGTCGCTGTCGTGATGCGGACCGTACCACCAACACCAATCGCTTCCCTCCGCAATCAGCAGTTCCTCGAGAGCGAGTTTGTAGTCGCTCTCGGGGACCGATCCCGGCGCGACCTGCTCAAACGCTTCCCGCGCCTGGAGCAACATCTCCCAGGCTTTGTTGTCTTCCTCAAAGCCGATCCAGACGTCGAAGTTGGCGCTGATCCAGGATCCGGCGGCGATGTGATCCAGCGGATCGTCTTCCACCTTCTCGAGGGCTTCCGATACGGTGACCGCCTCCATATCGGACGCCTCGCTGATACGCTGGTACAGGTCCCGCAGGAACGGACGCCCGTTGAGGTAGTAATGCTCCCAGGCGTTCTCCCCGTCGAGGATGACGGGCACAAGGGCGTCACGCCCGGAGGAGAGGATGGGCGCGCAGTTCTCGCGGATGCGGTGAATGAAATCAGCCGCGGCGTCGCCGGCGTGCATCTTCGAATAGACGAAACCGACAAGGTCGCTGAGATAATGATCGCGAAAGATCATGGCTACTTCCTTGCCGTTCTTGCGCCAGCGGTAGGGACGGTAGGTGGTGGTGGGGTCGGCGCCGCGTCCCAGCGTGCGGGCGAGCACTCCGTTGTCGGTGGCGGCCCACTGATAGCCGCACTCGGCGGCGATGGTGAGCGCTTCATCGGAGACAGAGCCCTCCGAGGGCCAGAGTCCCACCGGGCGTATGCCCACCTTCGCCTCCACGTACTCCATCGCCCGCTCGAGATGAAGCCGGGCATCCTGCGGATAGCGGAACCGGGAGGGCAGCGGGACAAAAGGATTGGCCTCGTGGGCTACATTCGAATCGCAGATGAGGGGCAGGATGGGGTGGTAAAAGGGAGTGGTGGAGATTTCGATCTGCCCGGTGGCCGCGAAGTCGTGGTAGACGGGCAGGACACGTCCCAGAATCTGAAGCTGCTTGCGCCCGATGAGTCCCTGGTCCTCTTTGGAATATTCTCTGCTCTTTTCAACGAGGGAGCGAACCTCGGAGTCACCGGCTAGAAATTCTTCCTCGAACCACGCCAACTGCGAGAGCACCTGGAGATCGCGCAGCGCCTGTGCGTTGAACACGTGCATCGCGCGGCGGAAATTCCGGTCCGCCGCCCGCCAGGCGTCGAACAGTTCCGCGTAGCGCGGATAGCGGCCGATGAGGTGCGTCGGATTGGCCTGGAAGAAGTATTGGAGAATGAACCTGATTTCCTGCTCGGAGAGTTCTTCCGCGGGTTTGAGCGCCACGCGCAGAAACGGGTCCACGGCCCGGCCGGACGCATACTCTTCGATTTGCATCAGCAGGGAAGGAACAAGATTGAAAGTCTGGTGAATATGCGGGAATTCCTCGAGAATCTTCACCATGCCGTAGTAGTCCTTGAGAGCGTGCATCCGCGTCCACGGGAGGCGATACTCTCCCGAGACCAGATCCTTGTAGCACGGTTGGTGCATGTGCCAGACGAAGCAAAGGTAGATACGGGGCATGGTTAACGTGGTTCGGGCGTGAGGATCATCTCGAGAAATAGCTGCGCACCGGCGGCGGCGGATCTGTGCCGCGGATGGCGCGCCAGAGGATGTCGTTCAACTCATCATCGTCGATCAGGTCGGCATCGGAGAAATCGAGTTTGGCGGAGCGCGCGGCTGTCGCGTTACCGGGGCCGTTGCGAGTGGTGAGCGGGATGCGCGGCTTCTCGGCTTCGTACGGGCGCGGGTCCGGCTCTTTGGAAAAGGCGGAGAACATCGGCTTCGAAGCCGCGTCGAACTGAGTCATGGGACGCAGGCCCAGGATCAACTCAATGGTGCGCAGCATCGAAGTAGTGTTGTACATCGTGCTGTCGACCGCGCCGCGCCTGGTGTAGGGCGAGAGAATAAACGCCGGCGAGCGGTGCGAATCGACGTGATCCGCGCCGTTCTGCGCATCGTCTTCCAGCACGAAGATAGCCGTCTTCGGCCAGAACCGGCTCTTCGAGATTTCTTCCACCACCATGCCGAGGGCGGCGTCGTTATCAGCCATGGCAGAGAGCGGCGCGATCTTCCCGGCAGCCGTGCCCGAGGTGTGATCATTGCCGAGGCGCACCAGCAGGAACCGCGGCATGGTTCCCTGTTTCTCGAATTCCGCCAGATCCTCCAGGAATACCTTGGCGCGGTCGATGTCCGGATAGTCGAGGTCGAATCCGCGGTACTTGCGGTTGGTAACCGGAACCAACTGGCGGTCGCGAATCGTCTCCACCTGATCACCCGACGGCGTCGCCTGCTTCGCATTCGTGACGAAGTAGCCGTAGTTGCGCATGGAAATTCCGGCGGAAAGCACATTCGTCCAGATGTAGCCCGCGGGCGGAATCGCCGCGGGCTCGCCGCCTTCATAATCGTAGTGCTTGCGGCGTCCGCCGTAACTGTTCGGCCACATCCGCTGCACGTAGTCCGGAGCTATCGCGGCCATCGTCCAGTTATGCCCGTCGGCGCTCACGTCGGCGTTGACGTAGAAATTGTCGAAGAGCACGAATTCCCTCGCCAGCTTGTAATGATTGGGCGCGGAGTTTTCATGAAACAGCGCCAGGGACGCGTCTCCGTTGCCCTTCCCGAGCGCGCCAAGCACCTGGTCATAGGTGCGGTTTTCCTTAATGATGTAGATGACGTGCTCGATGGGTGATTTTCCTCCGGGCTGGGAGGGAACGGGATTGCCCTGAGGAACGCGCGCGTCGTCGAGCAACGCGTCACGGTAGGGAGAGTTGTCGAACACGGTTTTTGTGTATTCCGCCAACTGTTCTTCCGAAAAGGGCGGAATCCAGGAAACGGCGCCGCGCTGAATGGCCGCGACATACTCGTCGGAACGGATCCCTTCGTGCGATTTCGCGGTCTGCGTATCGGGACGCGGCCCCTTGGGGTTGGCGAAGCTCCCCCCGCCGCGGCCGTCGAGAACCACCAGGCGGCCATCGGGCAACACGCGCGCGGCGGTCGGGTACCATCCCACCGGAATGAACCCAAGCACGCGGCTGCGCGCCGCGGAGATATCCACCACGGCCACCGCATTGGCATCCGAGCAGACCACGTGCAGCCGTTTCTGATCCGGGCTGAGCGCGAGCCCGCTCGGAGTCAGTCCCGCGGGCTGCCGGGGCGTCATGGCGACGTTAATGGATTCGATCATGCGCAGATCTTTCCCTTCGGTGACGCCCACCACATAGACGCGGTTCGTATTCCCCGCGGTGACGAAGATCCGGTATACGTATGGCGCCTCGGCCGGGTCTTTCTTCTCCTCCGCCTCCTCGCCGGCTTGCGGCTTGCGGCTGCTCAGCACCATATCCGTGGTGTGCGACCCCAATCTCACCTTCCCGAGTTCCTCGCCGGTGTCCGCATTGTAATGGTAGAGCGTGCCGTCAGCCCAACTGGTGACGAAAAAGGACTTCCCATCGGGGTGAAACAGGATGCGGTAAGGGCGCCGGCCGGTCTTGAATCTCTCGATGACACGCCCGGATTGCGGATTGATGACAACCACCGTATCGCGATAGAGCAGCGAAGCGAACAGCAGGCGGCCGTCGGGCGTGGTCT
>JADLBG010000263.1 GCA_020847895.1 Bryobacterales bacterium | reverse complement strand
CTGGAGGCTTCGCACCGCGCCGGATTGAAACGGTTCATCTTTCATCCGGACGTCAACCTGGGAGCGGCGGAATGGAAGATCATCTCCCGGACGTGCGGCAAGGAGTGGGTGGAGGATCCGAACGGATACTGGCCGCCCGATACCCCGAAGCCGGACACCTGGAACGGGGGCCGCGGACCCGGGAAGTAATGCCGGGTGGCGAGGAAACTCGAGGCCCCGCTCAAATCGCTACACTGGAATTATCCACGCCTGCCCTTGCGGGCGTGACTTCGCACTCAATGTCTACATCATCCTCTGATCATTTACAGAAAGAACTGTCCGTGGCGCGTCTCGCCGCGAAGCGCGCCGGAGAACTGGCCCTTCGCTATCAGCGTGAAGGAGTATCGGCGGAAACCAAAGCCGATGAATCCCCGGTGACCATTGCAGACCGGGAAGCGGAGAAACTGATCGCGTCCATGCTCACCGAGGCATTTCCCGAGGATGGGCTTCTCGGCGAGGAGGGCGCCGGACGGCCCGCCGCGAGCGGCCGGCGCTGGATCATCGATCCGATCGACGGCACTCGAGACTTCTCGCGCGGCAGTCCTTTGTGGTCCGTGCTGATTGGCCTCGAGGCGGGCGACGAGGTGATCGCCGGTGTTGTGAACATTCCGTCGTGGAACCAGGAATATTACGCCGCGCGCGGCAGTGGAGCGTTTTGCAACGGAACCGCTATCCGCGTCTCGAGCATCGCGGAAGTGGAACGTTCAGTGCTCTTTTTCAACGGGCTGCGGGAGGTCTACACGCGGGAGTTCGCGCCCCGGCTGATCGACTTCATGGGCCGGTTCTGGGCGGTTCGCAGCATGTCGGGGGCTCCGGACGCGATGCTGGTCGCCGGGGGGCACGGCGAGGTCTGGGTGGAGCCTTCGGCCAAGCCCTGGGATCTCGCTCCCATTCAAGTGATTATTGAGGAAGCTGGGGGCAGGTTTTTCAATTTTGACGGCGGCAGGAGCATTCACGGGGGGAACTGCGTTGTCTGTACTCCTGGGCTCGAGGCCGCCGTCTCGGCGTTTCTCCGCTCCTCCTAGCCAGGCCGATGCGGCAACGGCGATGGTGGAGAGCAGGATGACGGCGCAGCGCATGGCCCAGCGATTCTTCCTGGCGGGTTCCGGGTCCGATACCGCAGCCGCTTGTTCCGGTTTAGGGGCACGCAGCGTGGCTCCGCCGACGCGGAGTTCCCATCCTTTCGGCGCCGATACGACACGCAGGGTTCCGTCCCAACTCGGGACGCCGCGTATCGCTTCCCTCGCCTTGTCCGGTTCCCCCTTCGCGCTCCACCACAGCGCAGCGCCCACGACGTGGATTCGCGACTTCGTGCGGATCGGCATCGACTCCGCCGTTGCCACCCACGTACCATGCCGCCGCATGTCCGGGACTTCCTCCGGATAGGCGAAACCCACGTCTGTCACTTTTATGCCCACCCCCACACCGCCCTCGCATGTCATATCCGCGGGATACGCGATCCCATGCAGGGCGGGCGTCATGGTCCGTAATGCTTCCGCTCCATTCCGCCGAACAAAGTCCGCCACCGTCTCCCCCTCGACATACTCGACCAGCACCACCGGGTCAGACCCCAAACCTTCGAACACACAATAAAAGTACGTTGCCAGAGAGGGCGCTGCCATTTGAGCGCGTAACCGGGCGCCGAGCCGCTCATCGGCTGCGAGTTCGCGCTGCAAGGAGGCGAGCAGCGAGGCGGTTCTCATACGCGGCGAGAGAGGGTGGGGCGTATACATTTGTGTAGCCTCCATCCTATCCACCTCCTTTGTATGGCCCCATGAACCGAACGGCTCAATTCCGGACTAGGAAGAATTATAGGGTTTCACTATTAGTACGCTATAATTTTGAGGTTCCTTCGGAGGCTTAGCGAGGAACTGTACCGGATTTCATATTGAGCCACAACTTCCACAGCGCCATTGGGTTAGCCTATATATCAGCGGCGTTCGCGCTTTCGTTCATCACCTGAGACCTCATGAGGGCCCCATTGATACGAAAATCATTTCTTCTTCCCTGGATACTCACGCTACCGCTGGCGCTTCCCGGCGTCACGGTCACCACGCAGCACAACGACGCCGCCCGAACGGGCGCCAACCCGAATGAGACCGTCCTTACCACGGCCAATGTGAACAGCGGCAGCTTCGGGAAACTCTTCTCGCGCGCCGTCGACGGACAGATTTATGCTCAACCGCTTTACGTGCCCGGCGTCACTATTCCCGGAAAGGGAACCCGCAACGTCATCTACGTCTGTACGATGCACAACAGCGTGTACGCATTTGACGCCGACACGGCGGCGTCGGCGGCTCCTTTGTGGCAAGTGAACTTTGGCGCAACCCTTCCGGTAAGCGTCATCAACGTGACGCGGGATATCCAACCGGAAGTGGGCATCCTCTCCACCCCTGTCATCGATCTGACCGCAAATCTCATGTACGTGGTCAGCCAGCACTACCAGAACGGGACTACTTTCTTCCGCTTGCACGCGCTGGACATCACCACCGGGAATGAAATGCTGGGCGGGCCGATGGGAATCGAGGGCAGCGTCCCGGGGACCTCGTCAGACAGCGTGAACGGCACACTATCGTTCTTCCCCCTCATGCACTGGCAGCGGCCGGGCCTGCTGCTGCTTAATGGCAAAATCTACATCGCGTTCGGATCCCACCAGGACACGGAACCCTACCATGGATGGCTGTTCGCCTATAACGCCACGACGCTCCAGCAGACCGCCGTCCTGTGCCTTTCGCCGAACTCGATGAGCGCCGGACTCTGGCAGGGAGGATTGGGATTGACGGCCGACGCGAGCGGGAACATCTATCTGCAGACGGACCGCGGGGTGATGAATTCGCTGACCGGCGGTCCGGATCACGGATCGAGTCTTGTCAAGATCTCCACGGCCAACGGCTTGCAGGTGGTCGACTATTTCTCGCCCACGAATCAGGAAGCGCTCTCGGCGAACGACATTGATTTCGGTTCGAGCGGTCCCATTCTCATTCCGGGAACCTCGCTCGGCATCACCGGCGGCAAGGACGGAAAGCTGTTTCTTTTCAATCTAAACGGGCTCGGCGGTTACAGCCCTAC
Organism: Bryobacterales bacterium; assembly: GCA_020847895.1. GTDB lineage: Bacteria > Acidobacteriota > Terriglobia > Bryobacterales > Bryobacteraceae > CADEFT01. The sequence goes on along the minus strand of JADLBG010000263.1, from coordinate 3,273 downwards.
CACCAACCAGGTGGCCCAGTGGTGGCAGGCAACGTATAGCCTTCTCGACACGGGCGAGGGCGGGATCTTCGGGGGTAACGTTTACTACAACTCGAAGCTCTACCTGTGGGGGCGCAAGGACACGCTCAAGGTCTTTCAGTTCAACGGGTCCGTCTTCAATACGACTCCCGTTTCGCAGAGCACGTTCACTGTCCCCAACGGCTACTCGAATGAGCCGGCCATGTCTCTCTCCGCCAACGGAACAACGGCCGGGAGCGCTATTCTTTGGGCATCCTATTCGATGAACGGCCGCGCCAACGGCGGCGCCTACCCAGGAATCCTGCGCGCCTTCGACGCTTCCGACGTCACCAGGGAGTTGTGGAACAGCGAACAAATCACCGCGCGGGATTCGGCCGGGAGTTGGGCCAAGTGGTGCCCGCCCACCGTCGCGGCGGGGAAAGTCTATCTCGCCACCTTCGACAACGTGCTCAATGTATACGGTCTTCTCGGGGGCGATGCGACCGCCAGCATTACCGCGGCGGCGGGAAGCCCCCAGCATGCCGCGGTGAATGCCACCTTCGGGGTTTCCTTCCAGGCAATGGTGCGGGATAACAACAATAATCCGGTGGGGGGCGCCCTGGTGACGTTTTCCGCGCCCTCGAGCGGGCCCGGGGGGACATTCTCGGGTTCTCTTTCCGCCAGTGCGATAACGAATTCCAGCGGCATCGCCACCGCCCCCTCCTTCACGGCGAATTCGCAGGCCGGGTCCTACACTGTCAGCGCCACCGCGCCCGGAGTCTCGACGGCAGCGGTCTTCAACCTGACGAACGATCCGCCTTCCACCAACAATCCAATCCTGGTTACGATACAGACCCTCCCATCGGCGCTCAGCGTGCAGGTGGATGGCGTCACGTTCACCACGCCGCACACTTTCGAGTGGGGCGCCGGTTCTTCGCACGCGGTCTCGGCGCCCCTGGTCCAGGGCGCGGGGAGCACACGCTACACCTTCTCCTCGTGGAGCGACGGCGGAGCGGCCGCTCACATAGTGACGGTCTCGCCGGGGTTGACCACTCTCACCGCCGCTATGCTCACGCAGTATCGACTGGGCACCAGCGTGTCCGGCGGACCCGGATCCATTAACGCCAACCCTGCCTCCGCGGACGGCTTCTACAACGCCGGGACCGATGTGCAACTGACAGCCGCTCCGGCCGCCGGCCTGCAACTGGTGTCCTGGGGAGGAGACGCCGGGGGAGGCGCGCCCATGGTCAGCGTTTCGATGAACGGGCCGAAGAACATCACGGCGCTTTTCGGACCCGCTACCGCCTGCACGAACTCTTTGGTGGAAACCTATACTACGGTGGCCGCAACCGGCGATATCCGCGAGGTGGACGTCACCTCTCCTCCCGGTTGCCTGTGGCAATCCAATTCGACGGTCGCTTGGATCAACATCCTATCCGGGGCCACTGGCGCGGGCGAGGACTCCGTGCGCATTCGCGTCCATCCGAACCCGGAGGATGAAGCCCGCGCCGCTACCATCTACCTTGCCGGCGTGCCGTTCACTATCGGCCAGGCCGCCAACGGATGCAGGTTCAGTGTTACCGGCCCGAACCAGACGATCGATGGTTCCGGCGGTTCTAATCAACTCGCCATCGTCGCGCAAACGGATTGCGATTGGAGCGCCTCGGCGGCGCCCTCCTGGATCAGAATCAACAGCGCCACCGCCGGCACGGGAAACGGGACGCTCACCTTTTCCGTGGACGCCAACCGGAGCGGCCAGCCTCGCAGCGGTTACATCAGCATCGGCGGACAACTATGGCCGGTCATCCAAAAGCAACTTGGACCAATTCCGCCTTTCAGCGATGTCCCATTGGACTACCTTTTCGTTGATTCGATTTCACTGCTCAAGCTGAACAACATCACTCCGGGGTGCGGAAGCGGCATGTATTGTCCCGAAGCCGGGATGACGCGATCGGAAATGGCGGCTTTCCTGGTACGTTCCGTCGTGGGAGAGGGATTCACGTTCTCCAACCAGCCTTACTTCACGGATGTCCCCGCCAGCCATCCCTACTTTTCCTACATCCAGAAACTTAGAGAGTTGGGCGTGACCAACGGATGCAGCGCCACACGATTCTGCCCCGACGACACCGTCACCCGGGGACAGATGGCGGCGTTTCTCATCCGCGCCCGGCTGGGCATCACGTTCAACGATACGTTCCCGTTCCAGCCCTTGCCGACGTTCACGGACGTGGACGCCTCCAACATCTTCTATCCGTACGTGCAAAAGATGAAGGAACTCGGCATCACCAGCGGCTGCACGGCCACCACTTATTGCGCGAACGACCTGAACACGCGCGGACAGATGGCGGTGTTCCTGATCCGGGCCTTCTTTACCCCGTAGCGGCCGGAAGGCGAGCTTACGGTTGAGCCTGCCATTTCAGCAAATGCGCCAGGAGCACACTCAATCGTGAGCGCAGCGCGCGCCTTTCCCGTTTTCCCATGTCCTCCAGCTCTTCGGCAATAGCGTAGCAGTTCGGCATTCCGCACCGCCCACTCATAGAAATCCCGATCGTAAAGCCCGGCGGTATCCATTGCCTGATTACACCGAGCCTGATCATACGGCCCCGCGCCCATCCAGCATCCTTGCGTGATACCTTGGCATCAGCCTATGCAATACGTCAACCTTGGATCCACCGGTTTGAAAGTGTCCCGCCTCTGCCTCGGATGCATGAGCTACGGTTCGAAGACCTGGCGCGAGTGGGTGCTCGAAGAGGAAGAGAGCCTGCCCTTCTATCGCAAGGCCCTCGAGGCAGGCATCAACTTTTACGACACCGCCGACATTTATTCGCGCGGGCGCAGCGAAGAGATTCTTGGGAACGCCATGAAGACGCTCGGGGTGAAGCGCGACACGGTCGTCATCGCCACCAAGGTCTACCAGGAGATGGGACCCGACCCGAATCAGCGCGGGCTCTCGCGCAAGCACATCCTGCACTCGATCGACGATTCCCTCCGGCGGTTGCAGACGGACTACGTCGATCTCTACCAGATCCACCGCTTCGACCACACCACGCCCATCGAGGAGACTTTGGAAGCGCTGACACACGTGGTGCGCGCAGGGAAGGCCCTTCATATCGGAGCCTCTTCCATGTACGCCTGGCAATTTGCGAAGATGCTTCACACTTCGGAGAAACTGGGGCTGGCGCGCTTTGTCAGCATGCAGAATCACTACAACCTGGTCTACCGGGAAGAGGAGCGCGAGATGAATCCGCTGTGCCGCGCCGAGGGGATCGGCATCAT
>JADLBG010000262.1 GCA_020847895.1 Bryobacterales bacterium | reverse complement strand
TAATTTGCGCTTTGTAACAGAGGTAGCCCAATGACGAATTCGATTTTGCAGAAGGTAATCAACAAGCACAGGCGGGCCGATATTCCCGCATTCCGGATCGGTGATACCATCCGCGTTCAAGTGAAGATCCGCGAAGGCGATAAGGAGCGGCTCCAGGCATTCGAGGGCACCGTCATCGCCCGTAACAACACGGGCTTGGGTGAATCCATCACGGTCCGTAAGATCAGCTTCGGCCACGGCGTCGAGCGCATCTTCCCCGTCCATGCGCCGGTGATCGACTCCATCTCCGTCGTCCGCACGGGGCGCGTAAGGCGCGCCAAGCTCTACTACCTGCGCGGCTTGCGCGGCAAAGCGGCGAGGCTCCGGGAACGCGAATAGCCGTCACCAAGCGCGGACCATCGCCGGAATCGAGCATCATCGAGTGGGTGCAAAGGCAGCCAGAACGAGGACCATCCGAAGCACCTACGAGCGCGCTGCCCAAAAGCAAGGATATCTCTTCATCGCCGGCGCCGATGAAGCCGGGCGCGGTTCCCTCTTCGGCCCCGTGTTCGCGGCGGCGGTCATCCTGAAAGCGGACGCCCCCATCCGCGGACTTCGCGACAGTAAAGAACTGCCCCGCGAACGCCGCGAAGTGCTTGCCTCCCGCATCCGGGAGCGCGCCCACGCCTGGGCGGTCGCCGTAGCCGAAGCGCGCGAAATCGACGCCATCAATATCTATCAGGCATCGCGTCTCGCCATCCGGCGCGCCATCGAGAAGCTGAACCCCACTCCGGACTATCTCCTCGTCGACGCCCTCACCATCGATTTGCCTCTGCCACAGCAGGGCATCATCCACGGCGATGCGCTCTGCCCCACGATTGCCGCTGCGTCCATCCTCGCCAAGGTGGACCGCGATGCGTGCATGCGCGAATGGGACGCCGTCTACCCTCAGTACGGCCTCTGCCGTCACAAGGGCTATCCCACACCCGAGCACATCGAGGCCCTCGATCGCTACGGCCCCACCCCCCACCACCGCATGAGCTACGAGCCCGTGCGGCAGCTTCCCCTCTTTCCCGCATTCCAGGAGGACGCGTGTCACTGACCCCGGACTCCTCCCCCTACCTGACGCCACAGACACACGCTCCGCAACCGGACGAGACACCGGCAAGCCCCTACCGCTGGTATCACAAAGTGGGCGCCGTTCTGTTTGCCATCTTCTGTTTCGAACTGGGCGTCTTCTTGTTAGTGTTTCCGTGGCTAGATTTCTGGGAGACGAATTTCTTCGCCACCTGGAACCGCACACTCAATCAGGTCTGGATGAACCCCTACTTCCGCGGCTCGGTGAGCGGAGTGGGTCTGGTGAATATTTTCGTGTCGTTCATCGAGATTGTGCGCCTGCGGCGGTTTGCGGGGCAGTAAAGAACTCCTCCAAATCTGTTCAATCATCCAAATCCCGGCAATCCCAACACGACGTCGTAGAACGCGACGATCGGACGGATTACATCGATGAGCAACAACCCGCGCGTGATCGAGTCCGGGTTGAAGTTCGCGTTCTCCCCCGGCGGACGGGCGAGGAAAGCGGCGGCTCGCGATTGATGAATGGAGTAAAGTGACAAGCATGAAACGGTGGATTTGGACTGCCCTGTGCGCGTGCGCGGCGATGGCCGCGGAACCCGCGGATCAATCGTTCCCGATGCGGAGCGGGCCGGTGGAATACAGGCTGGCAAACTCCGCCGGCGCAGTGCGGCTGGAATATTTCGGACCAGCCGCAGGAGCGCCGTGGCGAATGGGAGAGCAGCGTTCCACCACGCCGTTGGGGCAGGATGTGTTTGGCAGGGTGTCCGGGCAAGCGGTGGCCCCGGAGGAATTGAACCTGGTTTCATCGGCACGGGAGAGCCAGGGACCGGCGAGCAGGCTGCGGCTGGTTTACCTGCACCGGCGGCTGCCGCTGCGAATCGAGGCGGTGTACACGGCTTGGGGCGGGACGGGCGTAATCTCGCGGTGGATGAAGGTAACCAACACCGGCGCCTCGCCATTGCAAGTCGAATCGCTCCCGGAACTGAGTTGGCGGCTGCCGCCGGGCGATTATGAATTGACCTACCTGTGGGGCGGCTGGGGCCAGGAAAAACAGGTCGCCACCGAGCCGCTGGCGGCGGGCGGCCGAAAACTGTTGAACAGCCGCGGACGCTCGACCAGCGTGTATTCGCCGTGGTTCTCGCTGTACAACAAGACGCTCGGCGTGCGGTATGCGGGCGAGTTGGCCTATTCAGGCAACTGGCAGCTCTCGGTGGAGCGGACGCCGGGAAACGGCAAGACGCTGCTGCGCGATACGGATGTGCTGGTGTCGCTCGGGTCACAGTGGGATTTCGAAGGCGCGTTGACGCTGGAGGGAGGCGCTTCGCGGACGCTGCCGGAAGTCGCTTTCACGGCGGCTTCGGGCAATCTGGACGATGTGACGAACCAGTTGCACCGGTGGCAACGCCAGTATGCCTACGCGCGCACGCCGGCGAATGATCCGCTGCTGGTGCAGTTCAACTCGTGGTATCCGTTTCCAGGCAAGATGACGGTGCGCGAGATGAAGGACTGTGCCGATGTGGCGGCGGAACTGGGCGCGGACGTCTTCGTGCTGGACTCCGGCTGGTACAACAAGAAGAACTGGTCGGCGGAACTGGGAGACTACCAGGTGGACCGGACCGCCTATCCGAACGGGCTCGAGGAACTGGCGGAGCATGTCCATGGGAAAGGCATGAAGTTCGGGCTCTGGGTGGAGATCGAAAACGTCGGGCTGGAGTCGGACATGTACCGGGAGCATGCCGATTGGCTGCTCACCTACGATGGCAAACCGGTAATAAAGGGCGTCCGCGCGATGCTGAATTTCGCGAAACCGGAGGTGCGGGCATGGGCGCACCGGGTGATGGACCGGTTGGCGCGCGACTACAAGCTCGATTGGGTGAAGATCGACTACAACATTGACATTGGCTCTGAGTTCGATCCACCGGCGCCGGGCGCGCGCAAGGGCACCGTGCTGGCGGATCACATCGTCCACTACTACGCATGGCTCGATGAGGTGCGCCGGAAGCACCCACGGCTGGTGATCGAGAATTGCTCGAGCGGCGGGCTTCGCTTCGATAGCGGGATCATGGCGCATACGCACACCACATGGTTGTCCGACGAGATCGCTCCGCTGCCCTCGGTGCAGTTGGCCTACGGCTGTACCACCGCGTTCACCCCGGCCGTGTGCAATCACTGGATGGTAGGCGACAAGCGCGAACGGGACGGCAGCCTGCGGGGACGCATTGAGACGGGAGGCGCGCCGGGCTGGTGGGATTTCATGCTCCGCGTGCCGATGAACGGACAGTTCGGAATCTCGAGCCGCGTCTTTGAATGGTCGCCGGAGCTAAAGAAACGCGCGGCCGAAAACATCGCGCTGTACAAACGGATCCGCGGGGTGATCGCCGATGGCGATGTGTATCATCTGACGCCGCCGCCCGCGAACCAGGCCCCCCGGGGATGGATGGGTTTGCAGTACGTCGCGCCCGATACCGGCAAGAGCGTCCTGATGGCGTACCGGCTGGGCGGCGGTGAGGCGGAACGAAGATTCGCGCTCCGCGGACTCAAGACGGGCGCAACGTACCGTGTCAGTGTGGATGGCGTCAAACGGGCGTCGGTGAGCGCGGCGGAGTTATCGCGCGGGTGGACCGTGAGGCTGGATGCGGAGTGGCGGGCGGCAGTGATGGAACTGGAGGTCGATAAGTGAGATTGCGATTGTTCTTGACGGTGTGCGCCGCGCTGGCGGCCGGGGTGACGGTGGCCGCCCAGGACATGCCGATCCTGACGCCGAAGCCGGGGTCGGCTCCGAAGATCAATGGCCCGAAAATCTACGGCGCGCGGCCGGGTCACGATTTTATTTATCGGATCCCATGCACGGGCGAGCGGCCGCTGAAGTTCCGCGCATCAAAGCTGCCGCCGTCATTGAAACTGGATCCGGCGACGGGAATCATCACGGGAAAGGTTCCACCGAAGATTGGCTCGTATGAAGTGACGTTCAGGGCTGCGAACAAGGCGGGATCGGCGACGCGGCCGTTCAAGCTGGTGGTGGGTGACACGCTGGCTTTGACGCCGCCGATGGGCTGGAACGACTGGTACACGTACCGGAACCAGATCACCGGCAACCTGATGCGCGAAGCCGCGGACTTAATGATTTCAAGCGGCATGGCGGATTACGGCTACCAGTATGTAAACATCGACGACTGCTGGATGGTGAAGCCGGGCGACCCAAATCCGGAATTGGGCGGCGAGACACGCGACGCCGGCGGCGGAATCTTACCGAACAAGCGGTTCCCGGATATGAAGGGGCTGACCGCGTACATTCACGCCAAGGGCCTGCGGGCCGGCATTTATACCGGCCCTGGACCGTTGACGTGCGCGGGCTATACGGCGTCGTATCAGCACGAGGACGCGGACGCGAGGCGGTTCGCGGAGTGGGGGTTCGATTTTCTGAAGTACGACTGGTGCTCTTACCGGCAGATCGTCCGGAACGATTCTCTGGAGGAGCGGAAAAAACCCTACGACCTGATGGGCGGCATCGTGAAACGGTTGGGCCGCGACGTGGTTTTCAATCTGTGCCAGTACGGCATGAGCGACGTGTGGAGGTGGGGCGCGGACGCCGGGGGACAGTGCTGGCGAACAACGGGAGACGTCGGCAACATGCGAAGGAACCAACTGCCGGGGTTTTATGAAGCCGGGGTGGCGAACGCCAAGCTGGCGGATTACGCCGGGCCGGGCCGCTGGAACGACCCCGATTACCTGATCATCGGCTACGCGGGACGGCCGCGCCAACGCGAGGGACCGCCGACGAAAGTGGAATTGTCGGCGGATGAGCAGTACAGCTACATGTCGATGTGGTCGCTGATGGCGGCGCCGCTGTTCTTCTCCGGCGCAATGAACATGCTGGACGATTTCACATTGAACGTGCTGTGCAACGCCGAGGTGATCGACGTAAATCAGGACGTGCTGGGAAAGCAGGCGAAGATCCTGCGCCAGAGCGACGGGGAACTGTTGCTGGTGAAGCCGCTCGAAGATGGCTCGAAGGCGGTGGGCCTGTTCAATTTAAGCGCGGCGCCCCGGAAGATGAAACTAGCGGGAGCGGAGTTGGAGATGACAGGGCCGCTGCGGGTACGGGACGTGTGGCGGCAACGGGAGTTAGGCATGATGAAAGAGTACTCGCCGCAGGTTGCCTCGCACGGAGTAGCCTTCGTACGGGTTTGGGGCAAGGCCAAGCATTGACTTTCTCCCCTCCCTTCCCTTACGCTCTGCCTCATGCACCTCGCATGGACCCTTGCCTTGCTCATGCTGGCCTCGCTGCCCGCCTACGGTCAACTCCAATCCGGACCTCCTCTCCCCCACGGCCTGGTGGAAGGCTGGCCGCAACTGCCCGCCGGCTGGAACTTCGGTGAGGTCTCCGGTGTCGATGTGGACCGCAACGACAACGTCTGGGTCTTCAACCGCGGACCGCATCCCGTGATTCAATTCGACAAGAACGGAAAGGTGCTCCAGGCCTGGAAAGACGTACCCGTCAAGTCATCGCATGGCCTCCGCATCGATCCCGACGGCAACGTCTGGCTGGTGGATGTCGTCGGGCACGCCATCATCAAGTGTTCTCCCCAGGGCCGCGTCCTGATGGTCTTCGCCAACCCCGGCGGAGCCCCCGGAAACAACGACAGCCAGTACGCCTACAACCGGCCCACTTCCCTCGCCTTCCACCCGAGTGGAGATTTCTATGTCTCCGACGGCTATGTCAATTCCCGCGTCGTGCGTTATCACAAGGACGGGACCTACGTGCGGCACTGGGGGAAGAAGGGAACCGGCGACAGCGAATTCGACATCGCTCACGATGTCACCATCGACCGCCGCGGACGCGTCTACGTCGCTGACCGCACCAACGCGCGCGTGCAGATCTTCGACGCCGGCGGCAGGTTCCTCGGCAAATGGACGGACCTCGGCAGCCCCTGGGGCCTCTATTACACCCCGCGCGAAGACATGATCTACATGTGCGACGGCGTGAATAACCGCGTCATCAAGGTGAACCTCGACGGGC